>JBATTL010000419.1:0-10269 GCA_049670525.1 Thiohalocapsa sp.
CGCAGCAAGGCACTTCGCCGCTGGCTCACGGCGCGCCGCCGCATTGAGGATCCCGCTCTTCGGCCTCTGCTGCCCGGTGCGGCCTATGCTCGGGGTCAGCGGCTGGTTTCCATCGGCCTCATGGTGCTCGGTTTCGTGCTTGGCATTGGTGTCGCCTCGGCGCTGTTGAGCTACGACGGCAAGCACCCGGTCAATGTCTCCTGGTACATCTTCGTCTTGGTTCTGATGCAGATCCTGCTCGTGGCGGCCACCCTCGGTCTGTGGTACTCCCGACGCACCGCCGCGATGAAGACCGCGGTGCAGGACGTCTCGCTGCTTGGGCAGATCATCAAGCCGCTCTTCGCCCGCGCTGCACGCTGGGTGCAGCGTCAGCGACTGGCGCACGTGCCTCCGGACGTGCGGGACCGCGCGAAGGCGAAACAAGGGTTGCTGGAATCCCACTACGGGCTGTACGGACCCGCTACCTATCTTCCGATTCTGATCCCGGCGCAATTGTTCGGCATCGGTTTCAACGTCGGCGTCATCGTCATCACCGTCGCGCTGGAATGGTTTACGGATCTTGCGTTCGGTTGGGGCTCGGCGCTGAACGTGGGGCCGGGCACAATCCACGGCATCGCGCAAGGCATCGCGCTGCCCTGGAGTTGGCTGTTCGGTGAAGGCGTGGGTGTGCCCACATTGGAGCAGGTGGCCGGCACCCGTATCAATCTGAAGGACCCGTTGTTCATGCTGAACGCTGAGCATTTGCGCTCTTGGCGATGGTTCCTGGTGCTGTCCGTATTCACTTACGGTCTGGTGCCGCGACTGGTTATGCTGGGGCTGTCGGTCTTGAAGCAGCGCCGGACATTGGCGGCATTGCCATTCACCCACCAGCGTACCCAGGCACTGTACGCGCGCCTGATTACACCGGTTCTCGAGACTGGTGGCAGCACCGGCACGGGACCGGAGATGCCCATTCCAGCCCCTCTGAGACCTCTGACGACGTCGAGGGCCGCGCCTCAGCCATCCGTTCAGACAGCGCCCGTTGCCGAACCTACGACACCGCCGGCCCCTGATTCGGCGCCACAGAAACCACCGGAACAGGCGCCGTCTGCCGTCGAAGAACAGATCGCGGAGCGGCCGGCGCGGGTACCAGTCGAACCCAAATCACCGGCGCAATTGCCGTCGCAGCAATCCGGCGATTCGCAGATGCCGGCGGCCAAGGGCAAGCCCCGAACCCAGCCAGAACCCGCCACTTCCAAGGTGTCTCCGCCAAAGCCCGCGCTACCAACGCAAGACCGGCCCAAGCCGAGGCCGCAGGGAAGCGTCCAGGCAGAGCCAAAGCGCAAGAGCGGTCGTAGCGTTCGACAGACCGAAACGATACCGCCGAAACCGACTGCTCCGCCAAAGCCCAAGGCGGAGCCGAAGACTGAGAACCGACGCGAGCGAGCCCAATCTCCCGCTGTTGAAACCAAGCCGAAGCCGAAGCCGAAGCCGGAGCCGGCGACGCAGCCAAAGGCCCCCGCGCCACCTGCATCCGCACAAGCTGCAAAGGATAAGAAGATCGCCGCAGATGCCTGCGTGCTACTGATCCATGTCGACGTCGCGGACATTCTTGAAGACGCGGACCACGGCCGACTGCAGCAAATGCTACGCCAGCTCTCGGGCTGGCAAGTTGCAAACTCCGCGACATTCGGCGGTGGCAGCAAGATGGCCGACCAGGCGCTCGCGCTGGTTCAGGATGGTCAATGGCAGGCACCTCCAGCACGGGTGGCGCTGCTGCAGGACGGTTCTCAGCCACCGATTACTGAGAACCTGCGTTTCCTGCGCTCGGTGCGCGCCGCGGCCGGAGACCAGGCGCAGATCCTGCTGGCGTTGGTCGGTGATCCCGAGGGCGATGACCCGCTGCCCCCGCTGGCGGCATTCGATTTTACCGACTGGCAACGCAAGATCGAGCAGATGGGCGATCCCTATCTGCGCCTGGAGATGTTGGCAGGCCCAGCCGAGGAGACCCATTGATGGCGCCGCGACAGGACAACGAGATCCCGGTTCTGGCCATCATGGGCCACCCCAATGCCGGCAAGTCATCGGTGGTTGCCACGCTGACCGAGAACGACCGCATCGATATCGACAAACGCGCCGGCACCACGACCACGTCCGACGAATACCCAGTGATTATCGACGGCCGTACCATCATGGCCTTTATCGATACGCCCGGTTTTCAGAACCCGAGCGACATCCTGGAATGGTTTCAGGCCCATCCCGATGAGCGCGACCTCGCCGGTGCCTTCCTTGCGGCCCATGGCGACGACGCCCTGTTCAGCCACGACTGCGCGCTGCTGCGCCCGGTCGCGGACGGTGCCGGCATCATCCTGGTGGTCGATGGTTCCAAGCGCATCAAGGAAAAAGACCGCACGGAGATGGAGCTTTTGCGTCTAACCGGACGCCCCCGGATGGCGATCCTGAACAACCTGAGCACCGTCGACAAACACATGCCGGCCTGGCAGGACGCGCTGAACAAGTCATTTAATGCCGTACGTGAGTTCAATGCCCATCGCGCCACCTACGCAGAGCGCATCGCCCTGCTGAGCGCGCTGAAGGCGATCGACCAGCGTTGGGAACCCATGCTCGACCAGACCATCCGCGCCTTCGAAGGCGACTGGGAAAGGCGTATCGAGCAGTCCGCGGACACCATTGCAGAACTGATGCGCGACGCCCTCGCATACAAGGTCACGCGGGTGGTCAAGGTGGATGATCTCGATTCCGAGACCGAGCGCGTGGCCATCAAGGAAAAGCTTTCCAGTGCGTTTCAGAACGGACTCCGCAAGCTCGAAGGGGATGCGCGACAGGAGATCCGGACGAACTTCCGCCACAACTTATGGGATCTGCCGCCGGACTCCCTGCTGACCCAGGATTTGTTCTCGGATCAGGTCGAGCGCGCGTTGGGCCTGACCCAGCGTAAGCTGGCCCTGACTGGCGCCGCCGCAGGCGCTGCCACTGGGGGTGCCATCGATATCGGCGTCGGCGGCCTCTCGCTGGGAGTCGCCGCGTTGATCGGCGCGACCGCGGGCGGCGTTCTTGGTGTGCTCGGCGGCGCCGCGCTGGCGAAGATCGATATCCAGCGCACGTTGGGTGTGGAGCGTTTTACCATGGGACCGGTGAGCAACGCGCGCTTCCCCTTCGTGCTGCTCGACCGCGCCATCCTCTACTGCGCCCAGGCCATGAATTGGTCCCACGGCCGCAAGGCCGCGGATGAGGATGCCGCGAACCGCGTTCCCGACAAGGGTCTGAAGAAAAAGCGCGGCTTCACGGAGAGCCTGTCGTCGGACGATCACAAGGCGCTTGCAAAGTTCTTCGCCGCGGCTCGCGCCGGCAAACAAAGCCAACACGAAGACCGTGCCCGAGAGATCATCCGGCAGGTCCTGCGCGATCTGTCGCGCAACGATGTGGATGCGCGATTAACGGTCTGAGTCGATTTGCGCGATGCGCGCCCAAAACCGCTGTCCGTGCTCGTGGACAGGGTTCGGACCAGGAAATTCCCGCACAGGTAATTCCCGAGCGGAATAGTGAGATCCTGCGGCGGGCGTATACAAGATCGCTAGTCCCGATGGGACGAGAACGAGATGCGGTCGAGCACACCCATCAGCAGCGCCGAGACGACGAATGTCAGGTGCATAATCACGTACCACATCAGTTTTTCGTTAGAGATCTCGTTCAGATTCATGAAGGCGCTGAGCAGGTGGATGGACGAGATGGCGACGATCGAGATGGCGACCTTCAGCTTCAGCGTACTGGCATCGAGCTTACCGAGCCAGCCGAGCTGCTTGGCGTCCTCGGCGATATCCAGCTTCGAGACGAAATTCTCGTAGCCGGCGAACATCACCATGACGACCAGGCTCGCGACGAGCGCCAGATCAACCAGCGCTAGCACGGTCAGGATCAGCTCCGCCTCGCTGGCCGTCCAGATGTGTGCCAACACGTGCCAGATCTCCTGGAAGAACTTCACGGCCAGAGCCACCAATGCCAGAGACATGCCGAGGTAGATTGGCGCCAGGATCCAGCGGGACGCAAACAACAGACGTTCGAAAAAACGGGACATCGGATTAAGCTCCGGATTGATGCCGAGTTGCGCTAAAACACCACACCAACACCGCCACCACTCCAGCCACGGCCGCCACCAACACCGATACTGACCCAGGGACGAACGCCGCCTCGGTTGCCGGCAGCTCGCTCCGGCCAAATCTTCGGGTTGGCGTCTTCGAGCACCGGAAACTGATAGGCGGCCTCACCGATGCGACCTTCGCTGCTAGCGATGATTCGACCGCTGGCCGTGACGTCCCGGCCTGGTCTGAGGTCGGCGGTCTCCAGATAACCGGGGCGACGCACGACGAAGCGGCCCAATGGGTCGTCGCCAGTGCGCGGTCGACCGCAGGAATCCAACGGATAGGCGAGCACTTCGAGTTCGGTGGAGTCAGGCAGATTGCGGCTGCCGACCAGTGTGCCGCCCCAGGTGATCGCCTGACCAATGACGTCGGCGCGCTCGGCGGCGACGGCGGGGGTCAGAGCGCGCTCGCCGATGGGCTTGCGACAGCGATCGGGGCTGCTGACGCAACCGGCGAGCAGGATCAGGAGTCCTAAGACGGCAAGGGCGCGCATGCTGAGATTGGTCCGGTCTTCGCGGCAAGATTCGAAGCGATGCGGGATTGTAGCCTGCCGACGTTCTCGTTGGGGACGGGATCCGCTGGCTTCCGTCAAAATGATCGCGTCCGGACTCCGATCGACCCGGCAAGGCGCTGCCGTCGGATTAGGATCTCGTGCGATCACCATCCAGGATATCCGGGACCGAAGCCTGGACCATACCAAGGGCCGAAACCGGGGCCATACCAGGACCCGTAGCCGTAAGGGCCGTAATACCCGGGGTACCCATAGGGCCAGGCGGACCCATAAGCCCAGGGGGACCCATAAGGAAAGACCCGCGGCTCGACCTTGGGCCACAAATAGTGGCTGCTGACCGCGACCACGGGATAGCGATAGGGGTAGTCGCCCACATCGCGTACGTCGACCCCCGCGAGCACTCCGACGACGGTCAGCAGCCGGTCCTTTGGGTACTGGGTCGGATCAAGAAAGCCAGGCAACCGCGCAATAAAACGACCCTCCGCGTCAGCCTCCACCCGCGGCTCACCATCCCTCGCCAGTGCTCGTGACAGCACTTCGATCTCGGTGCTTTCGGGTAGATTGCGCAATGCGAGGATGCTGCCGCCCCATCGTACCCGCTGGCCACTGTACGCGTCCGGGTTGTGCTGCACTTGGGGTACCGACACCGGTTTCGACGTCGCGTCGGACCCGTCGCCGCGGATGGCCAGTGGCACCTGAGACGCACATCCTGCTGCGCCCAACAGGTAGATCTTCAGGGCAACCGCGAGACACCAGTGCACCGTCCCCGCAATACGACAGCGCGGCCGGCGGCGGTATTGGTCCGGTTGCCTTTGGGGAAGATGGCGAGGCATTGGTCCCGTCCCCAGGATGGCAGCAATACTTGGATAATGCATGGCAAAGGGATAGTGACGCATTGCGGCGATGGTTTCTTGCTGAACAATACACTGCTTCGGCATGACGCCGCTCAGGCTTGCGATGGCCGCGCGCTTGCGTGTCAAATCGGCCCGTTATGGCCACCGAGCATGCTCTGATTGTCCGCCTGTCCGGAGTTGCCTTTGCGATGGCGTTGTATCCATATCGCTGCTGCGCATAGGCAAGTTCGCTCAACTAGGGCAGGAATCGCTTGCCACAGCGATCGATGCGGACCCGACCGACGATCTTCGCGGGTGCCAGCAACGACAGCCCCATCGTACGCAGGATCGACAATGCAACGAAGCAGGACCAGCGGCTACGCATCAACCCTTCCGCGTCCACGAAAAACACTCGGGTTCATTGTTTATTGAGTTCGATCTGTGACCCTGCTCCCAGAACGATCGACAAACGGATGCATCGCACAACCTTAACCCCTGTGCGTGTTAGGGCTGCGCTGTAGAATCCAGCGATGCGCAGAATCTCGGCGACATCGCTCGCCGAGGCGGGGATTGACGCATTTCAGACCTGGACGGACTAACCAGATGAACCGCCGCCAACAGCACCAAGACCGGCAACCATAAACGCACAAACGCCAGCAATGCCGACCGCCAGCGGCACCGCGGCGCAGGGATCCATCGACCAGCTGCTCCGATGCGCGCTGCTGCTGGATCTTGAGACCGGTGCAGATGGTGCGATCCACAAGATCGGCGCCATCCGCAACGGGCGCGAGTTCCGCCGCCAAGGCGCCTTCAATCTACGTCGGGCGCTGGCGGAACTTGAACTGTTCGCCGGTGATGCCGAGTTCGTCATTGGCCACAATCTGCTCGGCCATGATATACCGACGCTACGGGCGCTGGCGCCAGCCCTGGAGCAGGTCGGAGGCCTGCTCCAGCGGCGGATCGTGGACACGCTCTACCTGTCGCCGTTGGCCTTCGCGGAAAACCCTTACCACCGGCTGGTGAAGGACTACAAGCTCGTGCGCGACAGCGTCGCCGACCCTGTCGCTGACTGCCGCCTAGCCGAGCGCATCCTGCGCGAGCAGTTCGACGAACTGGGCCGGCGCGCCGCGTTGGGAGAGACGGACCTGATCAGCCTGTTCGAGTTTTGTTTTCGCGGCGCGGCGCTACTCGATGACAATGCCACCGGCGGCGACGGCGTCGCCGCTGTATTTCAGCTACTGTCTCGCGGGCCTGGAAGCGTGACCGCCGTCCGCGACACCCTGCTGATGCGCTGGCAAGGTCGGGCCTGTACCAGTGCCGCACCACATCTGATTTTGGACCATCTCAGAGACCCGAGCCTGCGCCCGGTCGTCGCCTATGCCGCGGCCTGGTTACAGGTGGCGGGCGGCGACTCCGTGCTGCCTCCCTGGATACGGCATCGCTTCCCGGCCACGATGGCGCTGCTCAAAGCCCTGCGCGACACGCCCTGTGGTGATACTGCCTGCGACTGGTGCCGCGAAACCCACGACCCAGTTCGCCAGCTCACCCGCTGGTTCGGCTTCGACGCCTTTCGTCCGGCGCCGGCCGCGGCCGATGGCGGCAGCCTGCAGCAGGCCGTGGCCACTGACGGCATGGTCGATCGCTCGCTCTTAGCGATCCTGCCCACCGGCGGGGGCAAATCGCTCTGTTTCCAGTTGCCAGGCCTGGTGCGGCATTTTCGGCGCGGCACATTGACCGTGGTCGTCTCACCGCTGCAGGCGCTGATGAAGGACCAGGTGGACAACCTGGTCAAGAAGACCGGCACCACCAGCGCCGCGGCCATCTACGGCATGCTGACACCACCGGAGCGCGGCGACGTCATGGAACGTGTGCGCCTCGGCGATGTCGCCCTGCTATACATCTCACCGGAGCAGTTGCGCAACCGCTCGGTGGCGGCGCTGCTGGCCAGCCGCGAAATCGGCTGCTGGGTGTTCGACGAAGCCCACTGCCTTTCGAAATGGGGCCACGATTTCCGACCCGACTATCTCTACGCCGGGCGCTTCATCCGCACCCTGGCGGAACGTCAGCATGCGGACATCCCGCCTGTCGCCTGTTTCACAGCAACCGCCAAACGCGATGTGACCGCGGAGATACTGACCTATTTCCGAGACGAGCTCGGCCTGACGCTGAGTCTATTCGAGGGCGGCGTCGAGCGCGATAACCTGGCCTTTGAGGTGCAGACGGTCTCCCGACACGAGAAGGATGCCCGTATCCATGCCATCCTCACCGAGCACCTGGGCGAACCGGCCCCCGAGCCCGCGCCATCGTCTGGTGCCGCCGTGGTTTACGCCGCCCGTCGCAAACGCACCGAGGAACTGGAAGAGCGACTGATGCGCGAAGGCTGGGCCGTGGCGGCCTTTCACGCCGGCATCGACGCCCCTGAGAAGAAGCGCATTCAGGAGGCCTTCGTCGCCGGCGAACTGCAGGTCATCTGCGCCACTAACGCCTTCGGCATGGGCGTGGACAAGGACAATGTCCGGGTGGTGATCCATGCGGATATCCCAGGCTCGCTGGAGAACTACATCCAGGAAGCCGGCCGCGCCGGGCGCGACCGCGAGCCGGCCTTGTGCGTGCTGCTCTATGACGATCAGGACATCGAGTCCCAGTTCGGCATGGAGGCCATGTCGGAGCTGAGCAGACGCGACATCGCCGAAATCCTGCGCGGCCTGCGCCGAGCCAAGCGCGACAAGGAGGGCCGCGTCGTAGCGACCAGCGCCGAATTGCTGCGCGACGAGGACCTGCGGCTTGGCTTCGACACCGAGACCCGTGATGCGGACACCCGTGTGCGCATCGCCATTGCTTGGCTGGAGCGAGCAGGACTGGTGCAGCGCGACGACAACCGCACCCGCGTCTTCCAAGGCAGGCCGGCCGTTTCGAGCCTGGAGCAGGCCGAACGGAAGCTCGCCGGACTCAAGCTCTCCGCGGCACAACGGGCGCGCTGGCTCGCGATCATGGAATTCATGCTCAATGCCGACCCGGACGACGGCATTTCCGCCGACGACCTGGCGCGACTACCGGCCTGCTCGGCGACCCAGGGCGGGCAGACGCCGGTCTGGGACCGTGGCGACACGCCGGCCCAGCGGGTGCTTCGGACCTTGCATGACATGGCCGGCGCGGGCCTGCTGCACCAAGGACCGCAACTGACCGCCTTCGTGCGACACAAGGTCAAGGACCATTCGCTGCTGATCCTGGAGCGAGTCGCGCGGTTGGAGCGGGCCATGCTCGACGCGCTCCACGAACAGGCGCCGGATGCCGCCACCGGTGAGTGGCTGCCGCTGTCACTGCGCCGACTCAACCAGCACCTGCTGGATCAGGACCACAGGAGCAACCCGGAGACCCTGCGAACATTGCTGAAGGGGCTTTCGCTGGACGGCCGCGGACTGGCCGGCGCCCGCGGCAGCCTGGATCTGCGCCAGACCGATCGCGAGCACTATCGAGTCCGGCTGCATCGCGACTGGCCGACCTTGATCGCCACCGCCGACCGACGCCGGGCCGTCGCCACAGTGATTCTGCGCACGCTGCTGGCCAAACTGCCCGCCGATGCACCGACCTCATCGGAACTGCTCGTCAGCTTCGGCACCGACGAGTTGACCGCGGCGCTTAAGCAGGACATGACCCTTGCCGCCGAGATCCGTGATCCACTGGCCGCCATGGAGCGCGGGCTGATGTTCCTGCACGAGCACGGCGCCATCATCCTGCATGGCGGGTTCGCGGTGTTCCGCTCGGCGATGACCGTGCGACTGCTGCCCGAGGCCAAAGGAAGACACTACAGCAAGGCGCAATATGAGCCCTTGTCCCAACACTATGGCGAGCGCGTGTTCCAGATCCACGTCATGGATCAATACGCGCGGCTCGGCGCGGAAAAGATCCGCCAAGCTCTGGGCCTGGTTACCGCCTATTTCACGCTGGGCAAGACGGCATTCGTCAAGCGCTTTTTCGCCGACCGCCGCGAGATGCTGACCCGCGCCACGACCGCCGAGTCCTTCCGCCGCATCGTCGAGTCCCTGGGCAACCCGGCGCAGACCGAGATCGTCGCCGCCCCCGAGGACGGCAACCGCCTGGTGCTGGCCGGCCCAGGCTCCGGCAAGACCCGTGTCATCGTGCATCGATGTGCGTTTCTGCTGCGTGTGTTGCGGGTGCCGGCGCATCGCGTGCTGGTGCTCTGCTTCAATCGCTCTGCCGCGCTGGAACTGCGTCGACGACTGTCGGACCTGGTCGGCGACGATGCCCGCGGCGTGACGGTCCAGACCTATCACGGCTTCGCGATGCGTCTGACCGGGCATTCCTATGCCGAGCGAATGGCTGGTCAGGACAACGGCGGCGGACCGGATTTCGACGCCCTGATCGGGGAGGCCGTGGATCTGCTCGAGGGCCGTATCGAGCTGCCGGGGATCGAACCAGATGCCGCCCGCGAGCGCTTGCTGGCCGGCTATCGGCATATCCTGGTCGACGAATACCAGGACATCGACGCGGACCAGTACCGGATGGTGGCGGCCATCGCGGGTCGCACCGCAAACGATGACCGGCTAACACTGCTCGCGGTCGGCGACGACGACCAGAACATCTACAGCTTCCGCGGCGCCAGCGTCGAATACATCCGCCGCTTCCAACAGGACTACGACGCCGAACTGCATTACCTGGTCGAGAACTACCGATCCAGCGGCTACATCATTGCTGCCGCCAACGCCTTGATTGGGCACAATCAAGAACGCATGAAGCGCGACCAGCCGATCCGCATCGACCGCCG
>JBATTL010000420.1:0-1718 GCA_049670525.1 Thiohalocapsa sp.
AGGCCGAGGTGCGCGAACAGCTCGCGAACGTCGACGAGGCCAAGGCGCAGTTCGAGCGCGTGTCCAAACTCGTGCAGCGTGGAGATGAGCCGAAACTGCGGGGTATCGAAGTACAAGATCAATACAAGGTCGCGCAGGCCACCCTCGATGATCTAGACGCCGAACTCGATCTGACGCGCAAAACCCTGGGTCCAATCCAGGTGCAACAGGCGCGCATCAGCGAGGCCCAGGCGGGGGTGGTGCTTGCAAGACTGCATCTGGACTGGACCCTGGTTAAGGCCCCGATGGACGGCTGGGTCGCTCGCGTGACACTACGCCCGGGCGATGTCGTGCAAACGGCCGACGAATTGTTCGTGTTGGTCGAAGACGGCGACTGGTGGGTGCAGGCCAACTTCAAGGAAACACAGCTCGCATCGATTTCGCCGGGAATGACCGCCGATGTGAACATCGATACCTATGGAAGCCGACGTTTCAAGGGCGAGGTCGAGAGCATCGGCCCCGCTAGCGCCGCGTCCTTTTCGCTGCTTCCGGCCCAAAACACCACGGGCAACTGGGTCAAGGTGACGCAGCGCATCCCGGTCCGAATCCGTTTGGAAACGATGGATCCAAAGACACCCTATCGGTTCGGAATGAGTGCCGACGTCACCGTCTTGGAAGATTCTGTGGCGGTCGCCGCGGGAGCGAGACAAGGGATCGATGGCGCTGTCGGCGGCAACTGAGCCCCCGGTAATGAACGTCCCAATCGCGCGCCCGGGCGCCAGGCCAGTTCCCAATCCGGTGCCTCTTCCGCCGGGCCTCCAGCGCAACATGTTGCTGATAACGGCGTTGACCGTGTCGGTCATGGCGACCGTGGATATGACCATCGTTGCCGTGGCTCTGCCCTATATGGCTGGCAATCTCGGTGCAAGCCCGGACGAGATCACGTGGGTCGTTACGATGTTCACCTGCGGGCAGGCGCTGATCATCGGCGTTACCGGGCATCTGTCGCGGTTGCTCGGGCGCCGGCGCTTGGCCATTATCGTCGTCGTCGGTTTCGTGCTGTCGTCGCTGGCCTGCGGACTCTCCCAGAGTCTGACCCAGATCGTCATTTTTCGCTTCATTCAGGGCATCTTTAGTGGGCCGCTGATCCCTCTGCCCCAGTCCATCCTGGTGGACGCTTATCCACCCGAGGATCGGAGCAAGGCACTGTCCATTTGGGCCATGGGTGTGCTCGGTGGGCCGGCGCTCGGCCCTATCATCGGCGGTTTTCTGGCGCAGGATCTGGACTGGCGCTGGAACTTTTTGATCAATTTGCCCATTGGCGCTATCGCCCTGATGCTCATCCTGACCTTCGTCCGTCCGGTGGCGGCCCAGCGCGTGCGTACCGACCTGGTCGGCTTGGTACTGCTTGCCATCTGGGTCATCAGCCTGCAGATTATGCTCGATCAGGGCGATGTGCTGGATTGGTTCGGCGCAGTCGAGATCTGGGTTCTGACGTTGGTCGCTGTCACGTTTGCGCTTGCCTTTGTGCTGCGTGGTCTTGTGATAGGCGACGCGAACATCATGCGTCTGAGGCTATTCGCCGATCTCAACTTCGTGGTCTGTTCACTGCTGGTAGCGCTGCTCGGCAGCATATTCTTAGGCAGCCTCATCATCACGCCGCAGTTGCTCATCGACTATTACGGGTGGGAAGTGGTGACGGCTGGTCTGATCATGGGCGGCGGTGGGCTGTTCGGCAT
>JBATTL010000421.1:0-10889 GCA_049670525.1 Thiohalocapsa sp.
CCGCTACTGGTAACGGACGTCGAGAATCTCCATCTCGCGCTTGCCGCCGGGAGCGTCGACCAATGCGACGTCACCCTCGATCTTGCCGATCAGCGCGCGGGCGATCGGCGAGCTCACGCTGATCTTACCCTGCTTGATGTCGGCCTCGTCGTCGCCGACGATCATGAACGTATGCTCGACATCCTTGTCCAGCTCCAACACATCCACGGTGGTGCCAAACACGACCTTGCCATTCTGCGGCAGGCGGGTGACATCGATAATTTGGGCATGGGACAGCTTGCCTTCGATGTCCTTGATGCGCCCTTCGATAAAGCCCTGTTGCTCGCGCGCGGCGTGATATTCGGCGTTCTCCTTCAAGTCACCGTGGGCGCGGGCCTCCGCGATCGCCTCGATAACCCGCGGGCGCTCGACCCGCTTCAGTTGTTCCAGCTCCGAACGCAATTGCTCAGCGCCTCTGGCTGTCAGAGGTACTTTGTTCATGGGATAATCCTCTAGGACGCAGCCCTCTATGGCGGGCCGTTCATGCTCTGCTGATGATGGGGCGCGGGGCGATCGACGCCGTCACTGCCAACTCTGGCCAGACTAGCGCCGGGGGTCGTCTCAGTAAAGCTCTTGTAACCGGTTGACCCGGCGCAGACCCGGTTGTTTCAACGCCAGGCATGTCGCCTCGGCGCCGGCAATTGTCGTGGTATAGCTGACCTTGTACTGTAACGCGGCACGACGAATCTCCGCGGAATCGGCGATGGCTTGGGCGCCCTCGGTGGTGTTCACGATAAAGCTGACCTCGCCGTTCTTGATCATGTCGACGATGTGCGGCCGACCTTCCTTGACCTTGTTGACACCGACACATTCCATGCCCGCTTCGCGCACCGCTCGGGCGGTACCATGGGTGCCGTAGAGCGTAAAGCCAAGATCGAACAGGGTTTGTGCCACACGCACCAATCGTGCACGGTCCGCGCCGCGCACGCTGAGCATGGCCTTGCCGGGTCGCGGCAGGGACATCCCGGCACCCTCGACCGCCTTGCCGAAGGCCTCGGCGAAACTCTCACCGATGCCCATGACTTCGCCGGTGGACTTCATCTCCGGCCCCAGCACGGTATCGACTCCCGGGAACTTCGCGAATGGGAAGACCGCCTCTTTGACGAAATAGTGCTTGGGCTTGATCTCCTGCGCCAGCGCCTGCTCGGACAGTGACCGCCCCGCCATGCAACGCGCGGCGACCTTGGCCAGCGGCACGCCGATGGCCTTGGAAACGAAGGGCACCGTGCGCGAGGCGCGGGGGTTTACCTCGAGGATATAGACCTCGTGGTCCTGGATCGCGAACTGCGCATTCATGAGTCCGCGCACCCCGAGGGCGAGTCCCAGCCGCTTCATCTGATCGCGCATGCGATCCTGCAGGGCGTCAGACAGCGTGTAGGGTGGCAACGAGCAGGCGGAATCGCCAGAATGCACGCCCGCCTGCTCAATGTGTTCCATAATGCCGCCGATCAGCACCTGCTCGCCATCGCAGACCGCGTCCACGTCGACCTCGATTGCGTCGTCGAGGAAGCGGTCAAGCAAGACCGGCGAGTCGTTGGAGACGCTGACCGCGGTGCGAATGTAGCGCGACAGCTCGGCATCGTCGTAGACCAGTTCCATGGCGCGGCCACCGAGCACATAGGACGGGCGCACCACCAGCGGATAACCGATGGCGGCGGCGCATTCCAGGGCCTCACTCTCGCTGCGGGCCGTCGCATTGGGCGGTTGCTTGAGGCCCAACTGCGTTATCAAACGCTGAAAACGTTCGCGGTCCTCGGCCAGGTCGATGGAGTCGGGCGAGGTGCCGATAACGGGCACACCTGCAGCTTCGAGATCACGCGCCAACTTCAGGGGTGTCTGGCCACCGTATTGCACGATGACACCGAAAGGCCGCTCGGTCTCGACGATCTCAAGAACATCCTCCAACGTCAGCGGCTCGAAGTAGAGCCGGTCCGAGGTGTCATAGTCGGTGGAAACGGTCTCCGGATTGCAGTTGACCATAATGGTCTCGTAGCCGTCGTCCCGCAACGCGAAGGCCGCGTGACAGCAGCAATAGTCGAACTCAATGCCCTGCCCTATCCGGTTCGGCCCACCGCCAAGCACCATGATCTTCTTGGCGTCGGATGGCGCCGCCTCGCATTCCTCCTCATAGGTGGAATAGAGATAGGCCGTACTGGAGGCGAACTCGGCGGCACAGGTGTCGACCCGTTTGTAGACTGGGCGAATTCGATACTCGCGACGCAATCCCCGAATCGACTGCTCATCGGATGCGGTCAGCGTTGCCAGGCGCCGGTCCGAGAATCCCTTGCGTTTGAGCCCGCACAGGCGATCCGCCGTGAGTCCGCTCAGGCCTTGCACCCTCACGTCATGCTCGATGGCCACCAGTTCGTCGACCTGGGCCAGGAACCAGGGATCAACGCCCGACAAGTCGTGCACCTCTTCTTGGCTCATGCCGGCGCGCAGCGCATCGGCCAGATAGAACAGGCGGTCCGCCCCCGGAATCCGCAATTCACGACGTAGCGTACTAATCGTATCCGGGTCCGACAGGTTGAGCATCTCGTTCAGGCCGTCGCGGTCGGTCTCCAGCCCGCGCAGGGCCTTTTGCAGCGACTCCTGGAAGGTGCGACCGATGGCCATGACCTCGCCGACGGACTTCATCTGCGTGGTCAGCCTGGCGTCCGCGAGCGGAAACTTCTCAAACGCGAAGCGCGGTATCTTGGTGACCACATAGTCGATGCTGGGCTCGAACGACGCCGGCGTGGCACCACCAGTGATCTCGTTGCGCAACTCGTCCAGCGTATAGCCGACCGCCAGTTTGGCAGCCACCTTGGCGATCGGGAAACCGGTGGCCTTGGACGCCAGCGCGGAACTGCGCGATACACGCGGGTTCATCTCGATGATGATCATGCGGCCGTCCGCCGGGTTGATCGCGAACTGCACGTTCGATCCACCGGTGTCGACACCGATCTCCCGCAGCACCGCCAGCGAGGCGTTGCGCATGATCTGATATTCCTTATCGGTCAGCGTCTGCGTCGGCGCCACCGTGATCGAGTCGCCGGTGTGCACCCCCATCGCATCGAAATTCTCGATGGAGCAGACGATGATGCAGTTGTCTCGGTAGTCTCGCACCACCTCCATCTCGTATTCCTTCCAGCCGAGCACCGACTCTTCGATCAGCAACTCGCTGGTCGGCGACAGATCGAGACCACGAACGCAGATCTCCTCGAACTCCTCGGCGTTGTAGGCGATGCCGCCACCGCTGCCGCCCATCGTGAACGACGGCCGGATGATAGCGGGAAAACCCACCTGCGCCTGCACCTGTATCGCCTCTTCGAGACTGTGCGCAATAGCGGATCGCGGCAGATCCAGGCCGATACGACGCATGGCCTGACGAAACAGATCCCGATCCTCTGCCTTGTCGATCGCTTCGCGCGAGGCGCCGATCATCTCGACGCCGAAGCGCTCCAGTACCCCCTCGCGCGCCAGATCCAGGGCACAGTTCAAGGCCGTTTGCCCCCCCATCGTCGGTAGCAGTGCATCTGGCCGCTCGCGCTCGATGATGCGCTCGAGCACGCGCCAGTTAATTGGCTCGATGTAGGTGGCATCGGCCATCTCCGGGTCCGTCATGATCGTGGCGGGGTTCGAGTTCACCAGCACCACACGGAATCCCTCCTCGCGCAGGGCCTTGCAGGCCTGTGCGCCCGAGTAGTCAAACTCGCACGCCTGACCGATCACGATGGGGCCTGCGCCAATGATCAGGATGCTCTGGATGTCGTTACGCTTGGGCATTGGGAAGGTATGTTGTGTTGGAAAGTCGCCGAGTGTTGGCGATCTTGGCCTGAGGCGGCACGCGAGCCGCAAGCGCCGTTCCTGACTCGCTGCATTCGGCCTTCAGGGCGCCAGGCGATGCGCGCAACTCAGCAGCGGCTCGCCATCAGTTCCACGAATTGCCCGAACAATGGTGCCACATCGTGGGGTCCGGGACTGGCCTCCGGATGCCCCTGAAAACCGAAGGCCGGGCGATCGCGGTGGCGAATCCCCTGGAGCGAGCCGTCGAAAAGTGACCGATGAGTCGTCTCCAGGTCGCTCGGTAGCGTCTGCTCGTCGACCGCGAACCCATGATTCTGGCTGCTGATCATGACCTCTCCGGTGGCCAGAACTTGTACAGGGTGATTGGCGCCATGATGGCCGAACTTCATCTTCACGGTCCGCGCGCCGCAGGCAAGTCCGAGCAGCTGATGGCCGAGGCAGATTCCGAAAACTGGCGTGTCCGCATCCAACAGATCGCGAATCGCAGCAATGGCATAGTCGCAGGGTTCCGGATCACCGGGGCCATTGCTCAGAAACACGCCGTCGGGACTCAACGCCATCACATCGCCGGCCGATGTGATCGCCGGCACCACGGTAATGCGGCAGCCGTGATCAACCAGCATACGCAAGATGTTGCGCTTGATACCGAAATCGTAGGCAACCACATGAAAACGTAAGCGTGGGTCGTCAGGCGCCACGGACTCGGGGAGCCCCTGATCCAATGCCCAAGTACCCTGAGCCCATTGATAAGAAGTTGCCGTTGAGACCTCTCGGGCGAGGTCCATCCCCTGGAGGCCGGGGAATCCCCGGGCAGCGGACAGCGCAGCCGGCTCGTCCAATACTTCACCGGCTTGCAGGCAGCCGCTCTGGGCGCCCTGCTCGCGCAGAATGCGCGTCAGTCGGCGCGTGTCGATGTCGCTGATACCGACGATGCCGTGACGGACCAGGTAGGCGTCTAGACTCTCGCTACATCGCCAGTTGCTGGGAAGCACCGGATAGTCGCGAATGATCAGCCCGGCGGCCTGCACGGCCGGAGACTCCTCGTCGTCCGGATTGACGCCGGTGTTCCCAATGTGGGGATAGGTTAGCGTGACAAGCTGGCGACGGTAGGAGGGGTCCGTGAGGATCTCCTGATAGCCTGACATCGCGGTATTGAAAACGACCTCCCCAACACTCTGTCCAGTGGCGCCGATGGAGGTGCCCCGAAAGACCGAACCGTCCTCGAGGACCAGAACCGCGGGGTGTCTCAAAACGTTCTCCGAAGCAGGCGGCGTCGCGGCGGGAGCTTCCTCGCTCACCGTCGTGTCGTCTAGGATCGATTTCGGTCTGGGCGGTTGCGCGTTTCGCCAGACCGCCGGGCATGTTAAAGGATGGCCCGGTCACTGTCCATGTGGCTTTGCTGCACTGCGGCAAAACGCCCCGCGCTCAGCGGAGTTGGCGTTGGCGTTGAAGCGGCGGCAATTCATCCCTGTCCTCACGCGGCGGCCCGCAGCTCCCGCGCTAAATGGTTCGTCCGTCGTCACTCACAAATACTGCTGCATCCAGGACACTAAACCGGCCGTGTCCATCGCGCCTGCTTGCCGGCCTATCTCTTGGCCCCCATGGAATACCGCCAAGGTCGGGATGCTTCGGATACCGAAACGCAGGGCGAGACCCTGTGCCTCCTCGGTGTTGACCTTCGCCAGACGTGCCCTTGGTTCGAGCTGCGCTGCGGCGGCTTCAAAAGCAGGCGCCATCATGCGGCAGGGCCCACACCAAGGGGCCCAGAAATCCACCAGGATCGGCAGATCGCTACGATCGATGTGGCGCTCGAATCGCTGCTCGTCGAGGGCCAGTGGTTGAGCTGAAAACAGCGAGCCATGGCATTTGCCGCAACTCGGCGCGTCGGCCAACCTGGTTTGTGAGATACGGTTGACGGCATCGCAATGGGGGCAAACGACATGGAGTGGATCGGACATGACATTCTCCTGACGGCGACGAGCGCCGGACCGGGTTGATTCGCTATCACGACGTAACTATTGTCCACGCAAAGCAAGGTTTCCAGTCCCCGCATCCGAACACGAATCCCCGAGGAACCCCTATGGCCGATTCTCGATACATCGTCACCGTCACCGCCGCGAACTTCGAACAGGTCGTGCTCGAAGGCTCCCGTTCGCGGCCCGTGCTGGTGGACTTCTGGGCGGACTGGTGCGCGCCCTGCCGGCAGTTGATGCCGATCTTGGCGCGACTTGCCGAGGAGTTCGCTGGCGGGTTCATCCTCGCCAAAATCGATACCGAGGCCGAGCAGGAGCTTGCGGCGCAGTTCGGGATACGCAGTCTGCCGACGGTGCAGCTCTTCAAGGACGGGCGTGCGGTGGACCAGTTCATGGGCGCCCTCCCCGAGGGAGAGATTCGAGATTTCTTGAAGCGGCATATAGAGAGCGAGTCGGACCGTCTGCTGGCCAAAGCAGAACGCCTGATGAACGCCGGAGATACCACCACAGCCTCAGGTTTGATCGAGAAGGCGCGTTCGGAAAATCCGAACAACGATCGCTTGTTCGTCGCCGATATCCAGCTCAAAGCGGCGGAGGGCGATATGAGCGCCGCCGCGGAGATGCTGGAGCGTACACCACTAACACTCGCCAACGACCCACAGATTGCTGTTTTGCGTGGAAGGCTTGGATTCGCTGCCAGTCTGGAGGGCGCACCCAGCGCCGATGAATGCGTTCGTCTGCTTGATACAGACCCAAATGACAGCGACAGCCGCTACAAGTTGGCGGCGCATCAGGTAATTCAGGGCGACTACCAACCCGCATTAGACAACCTGCTGGAATTGATGCGGAAAGATCGGGCCTACGGGGATGACGCCGCGCGCAAGGGCATTTTGATGATCTTCGATCTGCTCGGTGGCGAGGGAGACTTGGTCAGCGCCTACAGGGCGAAGCTATCCCGCGCGCTCTACTGAGGCGATCCACAAACGGAATGGGCTGGATCGGGGATTCCCCTAACCGGGCCGGCGAAAATCGGTGTCGGATCGCGAAAGCGGAGATTAGCAGTGCTGCCGACAGCCTGATCCTCTAGAATTCGGCGCATGACTGCGACCGCGGTTTTCCCGGACCAGAGGACTCGATCATGCGCTACGCTCGCCGCTTTTTTGCCCTTCCCCTTGCGCTCTCAATCGCCTTGCCGATTTCTGTCCTGGCAGATCAGGTCACCGATCAGATCGATGCCGGCCGGCGAGCCTATGAAGCCGGAGATAGCCGTGTGGCCATTCAGGCACTCCAATTCGCCGTTGCCGCGATCGAGACCGACATTCGCCAGCAGCAGCTAAGGCTATTGCCGGAGCCATTGCCGGGCTGGACCGCCGATGACGCGGTCGCGGGGGGCGGCGGCATTACCGCCATGATTGCTGGGACCAATCTAGCGCGCAGCTACCGCAACGAAGCCACCGACGCAAAGATTCAAATTAGTGTGACGGCGGATTCCCCGCTCCTGTCGATCATGGGGATGGTGATGGCGACGCCGATGCTGATGCAGGCGGACGCGCGAAACAGCCCTTATGCCTTTGAGGGTTTTCGCGGGATGACGGAGACGACCGACGACGGCACCGTCAAGATCACGCTCATGGTCGGGTCACGCATCTTGGTTCAGATCGAAGGCAGCAACGGCGCCGATCGCCAGGTGATCGAAACCTATCTAAAGGCAATGAAACTCAACCAACTCGAAAAGGCGCTGCTCGGCTGACGCGACCAAGGGATGAATGTGCTCACTCCGTCGGAGACTGCCAGCTGCATTGAGTTGAAGGGTTTCAATCGCACGCTCGCTGAGATCGAATGGCTGCTGCTGGTTCTGATCCTGATCTATATGGTCATCCCGGCGGAACCCATCGAACAGCCGACACCAATGCTGATCGCCGGTACCGTGTTTGCGGTTTTCGTCGTTAGCTTCCGCTACCTAAACCTGTTTACGCTGCCGGCGCGCTGGAAACTCGCGACAGAGACCTGGGCTATGTTGGCACTGACCTGCGTCGCGGTCTGGCACACAGGCAAGGTGGACAGCCCCCTACTGAACCTGTTTCTGCTCGTGATCATCTTCAGTGCCCTAACCCTGGGCAAATTGATCACACTGCTTGAAGTCGCCCTGATCGCGAGCTTTTACCTGTTCGCGGCCTACGACGCACAGGGCAACGCCATCTTTGACTATCAGCACTTCAGCCACCTGATCCCCAGATTCGTCCCCTTCGTGCTGGTGGCATACGTTACCTCGTTGTTAGCGGCGGATCTCGGTTTTGCCCGGTCGATTGCTGAGCAGCGGGCGGAAACCGACGAACTCACCGGGTTGGCGAACATGCGGGGGTTCAACCAAGCGCTGGCTCGCCAAGAACGGTCGGCACGCCGCAACGCGCAGCCGTTCTCGCTGCTAATGATCGATATCGATAATCTCAAGACCATCAACGATCACTACGGTCATGAGATTGGCGATGAAGCCATACGGGCGGTATCCGAAGCGATCACTCGAGTCGCGCGGTCCGGCGACCTGGTGGCTCGCTATGGGGGTGATGAGTTCATTGTAATACTATCGAAGGCGCCGGAGGCCGCCGCACGAGCGGCGGGCGAGCGGATACTTGAGCAGGTGCAAGAGGCCCTGGTGTCGTCCAACGGCCGTCAGATCAGCGTAAGCGTCAGCATCGGCCTCGCCACCTTCCCCGTCATGGCGTCAGCGGCAGAGACCCTGTTGCAGGTTGCCGATAAGGCACTCTACGCGAGCAAGCGCGCCGGCCGTAACCGGCTCTCTACCTACTCCGATCTGCTTGACAAAGCCTAGGCAGCCCTCGCTCCCGAATCAGTCGTCAAGTCCACCGTCGGCGGCCTTCGGGGCCGTCCCCGGGACCCGGTCCTTCCGCAGTGCCGTCAGTTTCTCACCGCCGTCAGCGATATACAGATGCACATCCCGCTGCGGGAACGGAATACCGATACCAGCCGCATCAAAGCGCTTCTTGACCTCACGAGTCACATCCCAATAGACGCCCCAGTAATCGGCGGTGTTGGTCCAGGGACGGACGATGAAGTTGACCGAAGAGTCCGCCAATGCGCTCATTCGGATCGTCGGTGCCGGTTCCTGCAGGACATTCGGGTGTGCCCCAACGATCTCCTCCAGAATCGCTTGCGCCTGATCGATGTCGTCGTCATAGCCGATCCCAAACTCCAGATCCACGCGCCGCTCGGTGAGGCCGCTGGCGTTGGTGATAACGTCGCCCCAGACCTTGTTGTTGGGAACCACGACTTTCTTGTTGTCGAAGGTCTTGATCGTAGTTGAAACGAGATTCACCGATTCCACGGAACCTGATACCCCGCCCGCATCGACCACATCCCCGACATCAAAGGGTTTGAACAACAGGATCATCAGGCCGCTCGCGAAGTTGCTCAGCGAGTCCTGCAACGCAAAGGCGACGACAAAGCCGGCGGCACCGACCAGAGCGAGCAGCGGACCGACACTCACTTCCAAGGCCGCGAGCGCCATGATTAGACCGATGGCCAAGACAACCCAACGCGCCACCTTGACGAGGAAATCCTCGAGCAATTTCGATGTGCCGGGCATGCGATGAATCGCACGATGAATCAGGCCGCTGAAGATACCGGAGATGATCCAGGCGGCAAATAGAATGCCGAAAAAATTCGCAAGATTGATCGCCCAACGCTTGCCGCCCTCGTCGGAGGCAATCCAAGCCTTGAGGGCCAACAATGCGGAGTGCGTGTCCTTGACATCGAGATCGGCTCCGCGTAAGGCGGCGGCGTAGAGTTTGTAGTCTTGGATCTTCGCCAGCGTGTCGGCGTCGTTCTCGTCGGTCTTGGTCTCAAGCGCCGTGATGACGGCCTTGTACTGATCTAGCAGGACGGTGCGCTTCTCCCGCATTTCTACCACCGTTGCTAGCAGGGCAACCTTTTCCTGCTTCATCGCCTCCATTCTCTCATCCAGAACCCGAGCGCTCTCATCCAGAACTGGAGCGATGTCCGCCATCGCTGCTGTCGCCTGATCCGTCACGGAATCTGTCGCAGAATCCGCATCGGCGTCCGTTGCCACCGCGTCATCAGCCGATACGACCGGATTATCGGCTGCCTCGGCAGCGGCTGCGGCCACTTCCTGCGCGGCTTGCTCCGCCTCATCGATCTCCCGATTTTGGCGTCGCACCGCGATCTCCGCCTGCGAGATGTCCTCCGACTTAGTCTGCAGCAGTCCCTGCCAGGCGTCCGCCTCGATCAATAACTGCGACTTGGTCAGCGGTTTCAGTAAGAGCTCCAATTCCTCGACCGGAACCGATGAATCCTCGATCGTCACCGGCTCCGGCGGCGGCTCATCGCCAGCTTGTGCTGCCATTGACGAGACGGAAAACAGGAACAGCAGGCCGATGGCGGGGATCAGTTGCGGCAACCGGTCGCGTTGCATAATTGACTCCATGCGTAGATTTCGACGCGTCGCATCCGCGAGCGCGTCTTGGGAACGCCGATGATGGCGCGAGTGGCGGTGCCGTGCTCGAGCGCGGGCGCATTATCCCGATTTCTTACTCGGAAATCGCCCCGATTCAGAAAGCGGGCTCAGGTTCTGAGTCCCTGTCGCGGCAACAATCTGACGCATCGACAGCAGACCCGAGGGTATGGTTGATCATGCGCAGACAAAACCCCGGAACGTCCAACAACGACACCGCCCACACCTTGGGTCGCCGTATCATGATCCAGCGCACTACGCTTTCGGGATTTCGCCACTATGATGCGCCGCGACTCTGGCCCGCGTTGCAGCCGCGCGTGCTGTTGACGCTTCGACGCGAGGCGGGCAACCCCCACGACTGCAACGCTGTCGCGCTACACTGGCGCGGCCGCAAACTCGGCTATCTGCCGCGCCAGTCGAATCTTGTGGTGGCTCGACTGCTCGATCGCGATCGCAGCATCAGCGCCCGAATCGTTGCGTTGGCTCCAGAGGCCGATCGAAACGAACGCATTCAGGTCGATGTGTTGATGCACTAGGCGAGCGAAGCGGCCTTCCGCGGTGCCGCGACCAAGGCCCAGGAGGTGCGGTCGTTTTGGTAC
>JBATTL010000422.1:0-7038 GCA_049670525.1 Thiohalocapsa sp.
GTGTCGAGGTCGCGAGCAAGGCGAACAGCATGGCCGCGGTCGGCAGGACCCAGATGCTCAGTGTGGTGAAGCCGAAGTACAGCACCAGCACGGCACCGAGTCCTGCACTGGAGGAGATTCCAAGCAATCCGGGCTCGGCCAACGGGTTGCGCAGCAGACCTTGCAGCGCGGCGCCCGAGGCGCCCAGAGACAGGCCCACCAGCCAGGCGAGCAGCACCCGAGGCAGGCGAATCTGCTGCACGATCAAGCGCTGCTCCTCCGGTCCGGTCCCAAGCAGCCCGTTGACGACTTCGCCGATTGTGAGCGGTGCGTCTCCGAAGCTCAGGGAGACGACGCTGAGCACGAGCAGCAACACGAGCAGCCAGAGATTCAGAAGTCCTGATCGGGGTTTCGACATGGTCAGTAGTCGCGATCAACGTGTCTCGCTGCGATCGAGGTCGAGACCGTCGATCTGGGCGGCGATCTGTTCGGCCGCCACGACCAGCTCCAAGCCACCGCAGCCCCAGAGATTGCTTGGCACGCTGATCGTCGGTGTCTGCTCCAGCAGCTTCTTGAACAGTGGATGTCGTCCGTAGGCCGAATTGCTTAGGGCTTGGGCTTGATCGAAAAAACCGAGTAGAATCAGGTCCGGCGGTGCGTTCACCAGATGTTCCAGCGGAAAGCGGCCCCACCCGGAGTAGCCGCGTTCGGCGGCATGGTTGCGCAGGCCGAGGGCGCTGAGCACGTCGTCGACATAGGTGTTCGCGCCGGCGGTGCCGCCACTCGGGCGCAGATAGAGCAGGCTGTAGGGGCGTGCCCGCTCGGCGAGCTTCCGCATGCGCTGCTCGGCCTGCGCGCTCTTCGCTTCGCCGACCTCGCTGCGCCCGATCCGTGCGGCGATCTTGCGTACCGTGCTCAGCGTGTCCGCCCAGTCCTTCGGGTACGGCGTCGCAAGGATCTCGATGCCCTGGCCCGCCAATAGGTTTGCATGACGCCGGCCGGTCCAGCCGGTATAGACCAGCGCTATCTCGGGTTTCAGGTACAGCAGCTCCTCGACGGCGCCGCGATTGGCCGGATAAGCGCGCGCGATGTCCGCCACCGGCGAAACGCGCGGATCCTGGCTCTGGTAGGAAACCGAGACGATTTGTGTCGGGTCGGCGATCTCGAGCAACAGCAGGTCTGCGCAGAGGTTGGTGCTGGCGACCTTTGGCAGCGTTTCCGCCCCGGGCGACGCGGCGGTCGCCGTCAAACAGAAGATGAACAGCATGCGACACGCGCATGCGACATGCGTCTTGCATCGCCGATGCGCGGGTTCGTGTTTCATGAGCTTGATCGAAGATGCACCGGAACAGGCTTGCCTTTGCGGCATCAATCGATCGGAACGCCGAGACGAGCCAGGTCGATCGCATGCCCCGCGGTGACCAGGTAGGTGCTCGAACAGCGCGGGCCGAGCCGGCGAATCAAGGCACCGAGTCGGTCGCGAAACTGTCGACCGAGCGGATACGCGGGAATCACGCCCCAGCCGGTCTCCTCCGCGACCAGGATGACGACGGCCTGACTGCGGGAAAGACAGTCGAGCAACCCGTCGATGCTTGCTTGCCACGCGGCGTCGTCCTGCTCAAGAAGGTTCGCGATCCAGGTTCCGAGGGAATCCACCAGCAGGCAGCAGTCGCCCCCCGAATTGGCCTCGATCGCGGAAGCCAGCTCGGTGGGGGCGCAGACCGTGATCCATTGCGGTGGGCGACGGCGGCGATGGGCCTCGATCCGTGCGCTCCAGTCGGCATCGCTCGGGTCTTCGCTGGCCGTCGCGATGTAGACCACCCGACGACCCGATTGTTTCGCCAGGCGTTCCGCCCACTCACTCTTGCCGCTGCGCGCCGGACCAGTGACCAGCACGGGGGCGACAGCATCAACGGACAAGGTCGTTTCTCGGTTTTGGCGATTTGACAGCGATCGCCTTAAGGATCATAGCCGAGGTTCGGTGACAGCCAGCGCTCGGCTGCGGCGAGGGTCATGCCCTTGCGCGCGGCATAGTCCTCGACCTGATCCTTCTGTAGCTTGCCGGTCCCGAAGTAGCGCGTTTTCGGGTGGGATAAGTACCAGCCGGAGACGGCCGCGGTGGGTAGCATGGCGAAACTCTCGGTCAGCGTCAGGCCAATGCGGCGATCCGGCTCCAGCAGTCGCCAAAGCGTGCCCTTCTCGGTGTGATCCGGACAGGCCGCATAGCCCGGCGCAGGGCGGATACCCTGATACTTCTCCGCGACCAGCGCGTCGTTGCTCAGGGACTCGTCCGGTGCGTAGCCCCAGTAATCCATGCGAGCCAACTGATGCAGACGCTCGGCAAAGGCCTCGGCGAGCCGGTCGGCCAGCGCTTTGAGCATGATCGCGCTGTAGTCGTCGTGGTCGGCCTCAAAGCGGGCGACATGCGCATCGATGCCGACCCCGGCGGTGACAGCAAAGGCGCCGAGGTAGTCGCGTCGCCCGGACCTGGCTGGCGCGACAAAATCGCTCAGACAGAGATTCGGTTGATTGCGACCGGCGCTGCGCAGCATCTGCTGGCGCAGGTTGTGCAGCGTCTCGACGGTATCGCTGCGTGCCTCATCCGTATAGAGCGCGATGTCGTCGTCGGCAACGCGATTGGCCGGGAAGAAACCGAAGACACAGCGTGCGCCCAACCAGCGCTCGGATACCAATGTCTTCAGGAGCGCCTGGGCATCCTTGAACAGATCACGGGCCTGCGCGCCGACGATCTCGTCTTCAAGAATGGCGGGATACTTGCCGGCCAGCTCCCAGGCGTTGAAGAACGGCGACCAGTCGATGTAGTTGACCAGATCGCCGAGAGGGAAGTCATTGATGACGGCGATCACGCGATCTCCGTCGCGCTCGATTGCCAGATCGAAATGGTCCGCCGCGGCGGTGAATCCGGGCTCCAGTATTGCCGGCTTCGGTGGCTCATAGCCGTCCCAGTCGATCTCCACCCGATTGGCTCGGGCGTCGGCGATCGGCATCGATTTGCGAGTCGCGCCCTTGTTCTTGCGCTCGATGCGGATATGCTCGTATTCCTCGCGAATCGAGCCGATGTAGTCGCCGCGATGCTCTTCGCTGAGCAGCTGCGAGGCCACGCCAACCGCCCGCGATGCATCCGGTACATAGATCACCGGTGCCTCGCGCTGCGGGGCGATCTTGATCGCGGTATGCAGCTTGGAGGTTGTCGCCCCACCGATCAGCAGCGGGATCTCCAGACCCTTGCGCAACATCTCCTTGGCGACATGGACCATTTCGTCGAGGGATGGCGTGATGAGCCCCGACAGACCGATGATATCGACCTGCTCCTCCTGCGCGCGCTGAAAGATGGTCTCGGCCGGGACCATGACGCCGAGGTCGATGACCTCGTAGTTGTTGCACTGCAGGACCACGCCGACGATGTTCTTGCCGATGTCGTGGACATCGCCCTTGACGGTGGCCATCAGGATGCGTCCGTTGTTCTGACTCTCGTCCCCGGAGGCGGCCTTTTCCGCTTCCAGGTACGGGAACAGGTAGGCGACGGACTTCTTCATCACGCGCGCCGACTTGACGACCTGTGGCAGGAACATCTTGCCCGAGCCGAACAGGTCGCCGACATGATTCATACCGGCCATCAGCGGGCCTTCGATCACCAGCAGCGGACGACCCAGGGCCAGGCGGGCCTCCTCGGTGTCCTCATCGATAAAGTCGGTGATGCCCTTGACCAGCGCGTGCTTCAGCCGTTGTTCCACCGGCCAGCTCCGCCACTCTTGTTCTTCAGGACGTGCGGCGTCCGAGCCCGCTCCGTCGCTCTGGTACTTGGGTGCGATGTCGAGCAGGCGCTCGGTGCCGTCGTCGCGGCGGTTTTGGATCACGTCCTCGACCGCCTCGCGCAGCTCGTCGGGCAGGTCGTCATAGATCGCCAGCTGCCCCGCGTTGACGATGCCCATGTCCATGCCGGCCTTGATCGCGTGGTAGAGAAAGACGGCGTGGATCGCCTCGCGTACCGGATTGTTGCCGCGGAATGAAAAAGAGACGTTGGAGACGCCACCGGAGATCTTGGCATGCGGCAGGGTCTGCTTGATCCGGCGCGCGGCCTCGATGAAGTCGACCGCGTAGTTGTTGTGCTCCTCGATGCCGGTGCCCAGCGCGAAGATATTGGGGTCGAAGATGATGTCCTCGGGCGGGAAGCCGACCTGCTCTGTCAGGATTCGGTAGGCGCGGGTGCAAATCTCGACCTTGCGGTCCTGGGTGTCGGCCTGACCGACCTCGTCGAAGGCCATCACGATCACCGCGGCACCGTAGCGCCGGCACAGGCGAGCCTGCTCCAGGAACCTCTCCTCGCCCTCTTTGAGTGAGATGGAGTTGACGATCGATTTGCCCTGCACGCACTTGAGCCCGGTCTCGATCACCTCCCACTTGGATGAGTCGATCATCACCGGCACGCGCGCGATGTCGGGCTCGGCCGAGGTCAGGTTGAGGAAGCGACGCATCGCGGCCACCGCGTCCAGCAAACCCTCGTCCATGTTGATATCGATCACCTGGGCACCGCTCTCGACCTGTTCCAGCGCGACACTCAGCGCCGTTTCGTAATCATCCTCCTTGATCAGTCGCTTGAAGCGTGCGGAACCGGTGACGTTGGTGCGCTCGCCGACATTGACGAACAGCGATTCGGCGCCGATGTTGAACGGTTCTAGTCCGGATAGCCGACATTCTGGCGCGATGCTTGGGAGCTGACGTGGGGCCACCCCCGCGACCGCGTCCGCGATGGCGCGGATGTGATCCGGCGTGGTTCCGCAACAGCCCCCGACGATGTTGAGAAAGCCGCTCTGCGCCCACTCGCCGACCTGCTCGGCCATTTCGTCGGGCCCCAGGTCGTAGCCGCCGAGTTCGTTGGGCAGGCCGGCATTCGGATGTGCGGAGACAAGAGACTCGGCGATCCGCGACAGCTCCTCGACGTAGGGGCGCAGCTCGGATGGGCCGAGAGCGCAGTTCAGACCGATGCTGATCGGCTCGGCGTGGCGCAGTGAGTTGTAGAAGGCCTCGTTGGTTTGTCCCGTCAGGGTGCGGCCGGACTGGTCGGTGATGGTGCCGGAGAGCATGATCGGGAGCTCGGCGCCGTCCTCGTCGAACACCTGCTTGACCGCGAAGATGGCCGCCTTGGCGTTGAGGGTGTCGAAGATGGTCTCGATCAGGATCAGGTGCGCCCCGCCCTCGATCAGGCCACGCGTGGATTCGGCGTAGGCCGCGACCAGGGTGTCGAAGTCGATGTTCCGCTTTCCGGGATCGTTGACGTCCGGAGAGATCGAGGCCGTCCGATTGGTCGGGCCGAGTACGCCGGCGACGAAGCGCGGCTTTTCGTCGGTCGACAACGCATCTGCCGCCTCGCGCGCGACCCGTGCCGCGGCGACGTTGATCTCATAGGCAAGCTCCTCCATGGCGTAGTCGGCCATGGCGACGCGGGTTGCGTTGAAGCTGTTGGTCTCGATGATGTCGGCGCCGGCCTCCAGATACTGACGATGGATGCCGGCGATCACCGCTGGCTGACTCAGTACCAGTAGGTCGTTGTTCCCCTTGAGATCGCTGGGCCAGTCGGCGAAGCGCTCGCCACGGTAGTCGGCCTCGGTCAGGTTGTGGCGCTGGATCATGGTACCCATGGCGCCGTCGAGGATCAGGATGGCGCGCCCGAGACGCTTGCGGAGGAGGGCTTCTGAATCAGACATGGGTGCTCGTGGATGTTGGGTTTGGGCGCCACGCCGGAGTTGACCAGCGCCCGGCCGACCGGCGATGAAACGGATGACTAGCGAATGCTATACGATTTCTGTGCCGACAATGGTCCAAGAACCTGCGGCGATGTCTGCGCTCGCGCGTTCGGGAAGCGCGCAAACGTTCAGCGCTTCCCTGCAGGGCGGGAGAACTCGCTATTGAGAAACGCACAAGCAGTGGAGAATCAAGGTGCTTGGAGACCGTTTCATTGTTCAGAGAGCGACGCCTTCCAAGCCGAGTCTTGGCCAGGATCGTCCATTAATCAATCTCTCCTGAGCCCCCTGCGTCAGCCTTACGATAGGGCTCGACTTGTTCCTGTCCGTCCCAGATCTTGGGCTGTTCCAGCCACTCTTGGATAAACGCCCATGAGGCCTGATAGCCGTCGTGGGGTAAGCGGCAGTTGGTGCAATCCTTGCGCCTGCTGCCGTGCTTGTCGGTGTAGAGTTCATAAGGGCCGGGACAATCGTAGGCGATCAGCGGGCAGTAGCAGAACAGACAGTTGAACTCGCGCTTCACACCGCTGTGACAGGGATAAAACGGGCAGGCGTCGTTGGTGAAACCCTTGTACGCCTGGTTGTTGGTCGCGTCTTTGGGCTGCATGGGGCAGTGTCGATCGCTGTGTCTGTGCCTGTGTGGTGCCTGTAACCCGATCGCTTAGCGCGCCAGCGCGAGCAGGGCATCGAGGTCGAGGTCGGACTCGCAGTGGTCGGCCAGCGCGTTGAGTGCGGTCTCGATCCGCGCCTCGAAGTCGATCCGCGCGGCCTGCGCGCCGACCTGTTCGAGCCAGTGGCCGCGGAAGTCATCGCCCACGAAGATGCCGTGCACATAGCCACCCATGACTCGGCCATCAGCGCTGATCGCGCCCTCGGCGCGCACCTCACCCTTGCCGTCGTCGAGTGCGAGCCAGGGACGCTCGAGACCGGCGCCGGACGTACGTCCCATATGCATCTCGTAGCCGGTGAGCCGGCAGCCGCTGCGCCGTTCGGCGACATCGATCTCGACCAGGCGCTTGTCGCCGCCGATCTCAGTCTCGATGTCGAGCAGTCCCAAACCGGGGGTTTCGCCGGGCGCGCCCTCGATGCCCTGGGGATCGCGCACCACCCGCCCGAGCATCTGATAGCCGGCGCATAGGCCCACGACCCGGCCGCCGCGGCGCACATGGGCGATGATGTCGATGTCCCAGCCCTCGCGACGCAAGCAATCGAGATCGGCCCGAGTTGCCTTGGAGCCGGGCAGAATCACGACGTCGGTCTCGGCCGGGATCGCTTCGCCGGGTTGAATCCAGCGCAT
>JBATTL010000423.1:0-2471 GCA_049670525.1 Thiohalocapsa sp.
CTTCGGGGTTGACCGTGGTGGATCGACAGCCCCGTACATCGACCGAATCCAGTACGCGGCACAGATGGACTGGAAACGCCAAGTCCACCAAAACAACGACACGACGCTGATCGAGACGTACAGCTACATGAAGCAGGAGGGGCGCCTCACCGCGGAGCTCGAAGGGCTGCTCGGAAACGCCGGCGTCGACCTCCAACCGATCAGCAGCGAAAAAGTACTCGAGCAGCTACAGAAGGGTCAGCAACTGGACCCCTTCTCGAAGCTCATCGCGACATTTCTGAACCATTTCAAAGGCAACGGCTACACAGTGGCCGGCGTTCGAGACGGAGTGAAAGAACGCAAATTGCTCACACCGCGCCTGGAAGCCTTCCTTCACGTTTTCGAACCGTTCTATGAGCGTTACGAAGCCGTCCTCCAAGAAGCCAGAGCGATCGACTTCAACGATATGATCGTCCAAGCCACCGGTTACGCGGAGAGCGGGCGATACCAGTCCCCCTGCACCTGCCTCCTCGTCGATGAATTCCAGGATATTTCCGCAGGTCGATCCCGCCTGGTAAAGGCCCTGGCAAACCAAGCGCCGAGCCACCGTCCGTTCTGCGTAGGCGATGGCTGGCAGGCGATCTACCGTTTCGCCGGCAGTGACATCGCGCTGATGCGCGACTTCGAAGAACACCTCGGCTTCACGCAAACCAGGTACTTGGACCAGACCTTCCGGTTCAACGACCGCATCGCGTCCGTAGCAACAAGGTTCATCCTGGAGAACCCGGCGCAGATCGCAAAAACCATCGTCACCCTGCGTAAAGCCAAGGAACCCCGTGTCATCGTCCATCGTCCCCGAGGCAAAGGCGAAGACGTGCTAATCACGGTGCTCGAAGAGATCCAGCATCAAGCGGGTCTAGGACAACACAGGGTCCTGCTCCTCGGCCGCTACAGCTTCCTCGAAGACGGCTTGGCCTGGTCGGGCATCCACACCCGATTCCCCCGGCTGGAGGTGAACTTCACAACAGTTCACAGCGCCAAGGGCCTGGAGGCAGACTACGTGGTGGTGGTCGGGTTGCAATCGGGTAAATACGGCTTCCCTTCAGAGATTGCGGACGACCCGATCCTGGATGTCGTTTTGTCCAAGCCGGAGAGCTTCAGTCATGCCGAAGAGCGACGGTTGTTCTGTAGCGCTCACGCGCGCCCGTCATGCGGTCCATCTGATCGCTGACTACGCCTCTCCCTCAAGCTTCCTCACCGAGATTCTTAGCTACGCGGGCGATATCGAAGTGCGCGGAGCGGCGGCCGTCGAGCCCGTGCACTGCGAGGAAAGCAAGACCGGAACCATGGTCCAGCGCACCGGACCCTACGGAACCTTTTGCAGCTGCTCGAACTACCCGCTCTGCACCTGCAAGACTGACGCCTGCAAACGTTGCGGGACCGGCATTCTCGCCCGGCAGAAAAACAGCACGCTCTACGTCTGCAACAATCAAAACTGCAACCACACGGAGCGGGCTTGCCCTGCTTGCAAGACAGGAAGACTGGTGGAGAGAAACGGACGCTACGGCCCATTTCTCGGGTGCACCAACTACGCAAGCGGCGAGTGCCGGCGCACCGAGAACCTATGACAGAGCATCTTGGATTTCTAGGCTCGCGGGGCTACCGGCCACTCAACCCGACTGGAACAGGCCCCTGAAACAGCAACTCCGTACCCTTCCGGCTTGCTCCGGCGCCTGGTGGTTTTCTTCGTTGTGCCGGCGCCTGCCGCCCCGCCCGCCCGTCCCTGCAGCGTCTTCACCAGGACACGCAGCTCATCCACGTGGGCCGCCCCCTCTGCAGAACCGGACGTGCGGGATCGTAGGGGGGCTTATGGAAACGTGAACGATGGTCTGGTCGATACGGGCACGAACCGCGGAAACGCCGAAACAGCCAAGCCTGGACCTACGGCTGCGCGCGCCCTACTTCTATCCCGACCGCGCCTTCGCTTCGCTCTCCATGGCACGCAGCGTCTGAGAATCCGGTCAGGCAACGTGAGTGCCAACACGCGGCGTTCCCGCCGTAACGAGCGCGGAAACCCGCTAATCCTGGTCGAATAATTCGCGCCCGCCGGAAGCACCTAACTAAACCCAACAACATGGCCGCCTTGGCGGGGAAGTTGTCCCTGATATCGCCAGAGTCTCAGCACCCTTTCGAATCTGGGCAATCGAGCGCAATCAACGGGGCGCCCGCCCGTTGCCGCGTAACGAGCACCCGCGGCTGGGCATCGCCAAGCTGTGCCACCAGCGCGTCCGGTGCCTCACCCGCAGTGCTGCCGTGTCCCCGGGTGTCCCCTTGGCTTGGGGACGCGCGAGGTCGCGTTACCTCTATGTAAGACTCGTTGTCCCCGCGTCCCCAGTGTCCCCGGCTGATTCGGGCAGGGTCGGAATCGTGTTGATGTCCCCGGGGACGAGCCGCACATTCTACCCTGAGAGAACTTTGACTGTATTTATATG
>JBATTL010000424.1:0-4707 GCA_049670525.1 Thiohalocapsa sp.
ACGCGGCTGCATCCTCGGGCTTGATGACCATGTGGCGCATGACCGCCGCCATGGCCTCGTTTAGAACCTGTGCGCCGCTGACCGGTCTTGACCATGGCTCCGGTTCGTACAGCTCGATCGCGCGGCCTTTCGCCTCGGTGTGCTGGTCTGGTTGCAGTTTGCGGACTTCCTTGTCGAGCGTGCCAACGCGAACGCCGAGCGTCTTTGCCGCATCTTCGCGCTCCCTGTCATACTCCAGCGGCGAAAGTGCGGCGAGCCGCTCAATATCGGCGTTGGCGTCTTTGCCGTCCGCCAGGTCCTCTAGGGCATCCGGGTCGAACGGGGGGGCGCACATTGCCGTCGTCATGCCGCCTTCTCCCGCGCGGCCATAACGCGCTGTCTCGCGACTTCTGCGCGGCCGTGATCCTCAGCACTGATAGCCTTGCCGGCGCGAATGTCTGCGGCAACGACGCGAAGAATGGCTCGCTCGACATCGATGTCGATACCATCCTTCAGTTCGCGGGTCTGGCGCTTGCGGTGAAGATGCGACCCAGTGGCAATACCGGCGCAATACGCGGCCTTCCACTTGTCCGTGTATAAGTCAGCCCAGGCCAGGCCGACGGCGGTTAACACGTCCTCCGGATGACACCCGGCGTGGCAGTGGAACAGAATCCGATCGCCACCGTCACGGACGCTCAAAGACGGCGACCGGTCCTCATGCGCCGGACAGCGCGCGCTCCATCGTCCGTCTCCAGTGCGAATGACGCCAGCCAGTTTCGCGAGGAAGGTGTCGGCGCTGCTCATGCAGCAACCCCGCGTTCACTCGAAGAGGAAACGGGGCCACCCAGCTTGCGCGCTACCCAAGCATCGAGATCCGCGGTTCGGTAGACAGCCCTTATTCCGAACTTTCGATAGACAGGTCCACCACCCACTGTGACGTATTTTTGTAACGTGTTTTTCGAAAGCGGGAGGCCGAGAGATTGAACGTAAGCTGCCGCCTCCGCGCGATTCAAGTAGTCCCGGTTTGGAACAGTAGGCATTGAAATGACTCCACGGTTATTGCGAAACGCGGGGTCATCTTAAGAAAGGACTTCGCTCCTGCGAATGGGCTGAAGTATGCAGTTCAACCCCGGGTTGAAACTAAGACTTCAACCCTGGGTTGAAACCAGCACTTCAACCCTGAGACGCGTTCAGCTCTTTAATCCGGTCTTTCAACGCTGGCGGCAAGCTCCAGTCGGGGAATGAAGAAAGGAATTCTAGCGCGCTCTGATGATCGTCTTCAGGATAAAAAAGACCGCGGATCTCATCGCTTGAGAACTTGCTGCGCCAAACCTTGCGATATTGCTCCGCGATCCATGCAGCCTTTGGTGGATCTTTGCCCTGTTCTCCTTCCCGCGCCCACACCATTAGGGCCGCATCATCAATGCTAACGCCAAAGATATCGACAAGAGTGCCAACAATCGAACCTTGACTATACGATGCGTTGTAGCGCTTGAAATCACCGATCATGTTCTTGCCGGCTTGGTTCCTTAAGCCGAGCAGCTTAACCAAGTCCTCTGTTCCGCCCGAAGCATAATATTCAATAAAAGCGCGGCTGAGCCATTCCAGAACCTCAACCGGTGGGTATACGCCTGCTAGGTGGCATAATTCTATGGCGCCGATGGCGTGGACAGGATCACCGGTATTCTTGAATTTCTCGCACGCGCCGTTTGCCATTATGCTGATGTAAAGGACGGCCCCATGGTTGTCTGCCTCGTTGTCGTCACGCGACTCGAGTTGAAAGTCGGAAAAAGCCTCTCTCGCTTCAACAATCAGCTTGTCGTCGATGGACAGATCCTTCGGTGGATACTTCACCCATAAGGTGTCGAGGGGATGAATAAATTCCTCGTCGCTCATTTCGCCACCTCTTTCTTTATGGGCGCGACCGCTGTGCTTTGCATGTCATTCAGCGCGGCGGTTATATGGATCGCGGCATCTTCGGCGAGCGCAGCACGCTTGTCTTGCGCCCAATGCACGTATTTCTGAGCAGTGGCAAGCTGCCGGTGGCCAAGTGCGGTCATGATTTCGGCGGCTTGCGCTCCTTGCATCGCCATGTGGGATGCAAGGGAATGCCGCAGACCATGAAGCCCAATCCCCTCAGGCAGCCCTGCTTCGTCACGAACCATGCGCCAGGGCTTCGCCAGAGAAGTTGGGCCTTCCCCTTTAGCGGGTGCGAAAACGTAGTCGTCCGGCTCGCCATCCGGTTGCGCTGCGATAATGGCTTGTGCCGCTGCGGGTAGGCCGATGATTCGAGGCTTGCCGGTCTTGCGGCCAGTCTTGTGCGAGGTCGGTGGAAGGGTGAGCAAGCCAGACTTCAAACCCACGTCTTGCCAGCGAAGCCTTGTGATTTCGGATCGGCGCGCACCAGTGAGGGCAATCACTCGGATCGCATCAGCCACAGGCCGGCGGACCCGTTGCTCGTCCTCCATACGCTGCAAGGTGCGAAACAGTTCAGCGTACTGCTCGGCGGATTCAAGGATCGAGTCGCGCGCACCGTCACTGCCAATCGTTACGCCTGCCGCGGGGTTCGCGGAAACAAGCCCTTCGCGTTGAGCCCAGCCTAGAATCGCGCGCAGAAGACGAATAGCTGACCTTGCGGTCCCCTCCCCGCCTCTAACGATCGCCCTCCCGCGTGGCCCTGTCTTCTCATCCGCCGCTGTCTTGCCGTCGCGGATGTTGCCAAAAGCTCGGCGCACGTCCTCTTGGGTCACCTTACCGACCGGCTTCTTGCCGAGCAGCGGGCGCAAGTGGCGATTGATGCGTCCCTGGTCTATTGACCGGGTGCTTGGTGCTTTCTCGGCGAACTTGGCAGACGCGAGATAGAGGTCCAACACCTCACCCACCGAGAGCGCTTTGCGCGCTTCGCGCTTTTCCTCTAGTGGGTCGCCTCCATCGGCAACCTTGCGCTGCATCTCCCTCGCCTTTTTGCGCGCCTGGTCTGCGGTTAGGGTCGCACCGTGTTTGCCGATCGTGGCACGGCGGGTCTTGCCTTCGGGTGTCCGGTACTGGAAGACGTAGCTCTTGACGTTGGTCGGGAGCACGCGTAGGCCGAACCCCTTTACCTCGATATCCCAGATGAAAATCGGTCTCTCACCCGGCTGGGTGGCATCCACGACGGTTTTCGTGATTTTCGTTGCCATCGCAACCCTCCGCTCCGGATCTGCGTGTTGCATGGTGAGCCATGTAAGCACCATGTAAGCAATAGAGGGGAAGAACGAGCACGATTTCGTCTTACCCCTGCCTTGGTAGGTAAGGATAAGTATACTGATTAGGATAGATAATGTAAGGTTCAGAAAGAACTGAAGTAAGCGGGAAAGCTTTTTACCGCTGCCCTCCGAAGGCAGGGGTCACAGGTTCGAATCCTGTCAGGCGCGCAAGCAAAAACAAAGAGTTAAGGCCGATTCCGGGCTCACCGTATCGGCCTTAAATGTGATGGGGTAACGACTGGGTAACGGATTTCGAAGAAGACTAGCCCGCCCCGATTCCGTCCCACCAAGCCCGCGATCGAGCCCGCATTTCCCCGATTATCACGAAATCCATTTTCAGGGTGCGCTCGAATGTCTGAGCGAAAGACGCCACCTCAGAGGTCTCCCAGGCAGCCAAACCGGAAACCTGCACCCGCGCCACCCCCATCGAAACCCGGATCAGGAGATTTCGGCAAAGGCAGGGATGGCGAAATCATTACACCTATCGCTCCAAAGCCGCAGCCTAGGCGGCGCCCACCAAAGAAGCCATGAGCGACGAAAACGCGAATAGCGACTACTTGTGGAATCGGCGCGAAGACGTCTTGTATCGCACCGAGCTCGGCACGCTCTATCACCGCAAACGCGAGCGGTTCCTTGCATTTTGGGATCGCACCATTACGGCCATCGCAATCATCCTTGGCTCGGCTGCATTCGCGAATCTTGGCGGCCCCGAGTTGACCAAGTTGGCCGCGGCGATCATAGCGGCGACCGCGACCATCGGCCTCGTCTTCGGGCTCGCTGACAGCGCTCGTCGTCACAGCAACCTTGCGCAGCAGTTTCTTGACCTTGAGGCGCGTGTTCTCCGGCAGGGCGAGCGCGATTTTACCGAGGATCACGTCAACCAGTGGGATGCCGAGATTCGGGAAATCGAATCTGCAGAACCGGCAGCGCGAGGCGCACTAGTCGTTGCCTGTCAGAACGAGATCGCCGGGCGTCGAAGCCAACCCGAGAGTATTGCCCCGCTCGGATGGTGGCGACGGCTCACAAAGCAATTCTTCGATTACCGCGTCGCAAAGACTTGAAGCCCGCACGATGGCGGGCTTCGGGTCGGGTGTTGGAGAGAGACCAGCAATGGGGCCTCAAAAAACTCGACGAGCTAGCGACTAGAAGGCGGAAAACTAGTCGTCGAGAACGCACACAAAACTGCTGTGTACGAGACATGACACCATGGCCGGTTGAATGCTAGGTCTTCGGTGGCTGATCCGCAAACACTCGGTTACTGTGGTTGGCCTTGAGAACTGGTCCCAATTCCGGACCACCTAAGTCGTGTCGAAAGAAGACAGCCGCAAGCTAGATTTCCATGCAACCTGGGTTGTAGAGCCATTTGCGCAGTCTGTAGCTTATTGAATTGAATGGACCTACAAGCCGGCTCGGATTGCGTTTACCCCAGCGGCGAACGAACAATCAATGACTTGCGCGTGAGGCCTGGTCGCGTGCTGGAAAA
>JBATTL010000425.1:0-2199 GCA_049670525.1 Thiohalocapsa sp.
GGTCAGCGCCGATATGACCATGGTGACCAGCGCGAAGCATGCGATAAGGGGGCGGTTAGGCTTCAAGGTGCTCTCGGTCATCATCGTGCGCATGAACGTCTCCATTGGTGGAACTCGGCCGCGGTCATGCGGATGGCATACGAGTTGCTCCGCGGACCGGGTCGGCTGTGTGCACTTCTGCAAAGTGCTACTGGCCGCCTGGGTCCATCCGCTCACAGGCGTATCGGGCCTGTTCACGGCCTTCGGCGGTAAGCAAGCCGCAGGCCAGACCAATGAGCTCATCGCCAAGAGGATGTCCGCGTGGATTTTCGATTCATCGTCGCCTGCCAGCTCGTCTGCCTCCTGATATTGCCAGACTTGGGTCGAGCCGATGAACTCGAGGTCACCGAGATCGCACCCGGTGTCTATCTCCGGGCCGGCGTGCAGCAGGTCGCCGACGTCGATAACCATGGCCACATCGCCAATCTCGGGTTCATCGTTGGCGGCAAGCGGGTCGCAGTGATCGATGCCGGTGGCAGTCGCGCCGAGGGGGAGGCCCTGATCCGGGCTGTGCGCGTCGTGACGAACTTGCCCATTGCATACTTGATCCTGACGCATATGCATCCCGACCACGTCCTCGGCTCCGGGGCCTTCGACGATCAGGCTGTCGAGATCGTCGGTCACGCGAATCTGGCCGATGCGCTGGTGCGCCGTCAGGCATTCTATGTGGATGCCGCCTTGGAACATTTGGGCGAGCAGGCACAGGGTACGCGGGTCGCGATGCCGGACACCGGCGTTCCTGCCGGTGAGACGCTGGAGTTGGATCTGGGCGGTCGCGTGCTGGAGTTGCGCGGCTCTCCGACGGCGCACACCAACAATGATCTGACGGTGCTGGATCGCAACACCGGGTTGCTCTGGCTGTCCGATCTGCTCTTCGTCGAACGCATCCCGGTCATCGACGGCAGCCTGCTGGGTTGGCTTGCCGTCATCGACCAACTGGCGCAATCCGAAGCCGAATCCGTCGTCCCCGGACACGGAGCGCATGGCGCCGATTGGCAGGCTGCGTTGGCGCGACAGCGTGCCTATCTTCAGACCGTCGCCGAAGGCGTTCGTGAACAGATCCGAGCCGGCGGCACGATCGCCCGGGCCATAGAAACCGTAGGTCAGGAGGAGCGTGATCAGTGGCTGCTCTTTGACGACTATCACGGCCGCAATGTCACCGCGGCCTTCGTCGAGCTGGAATGGGAATGATACCGAAGATGGCAGTTGCGTCTGGGCTTCGAGGATAATTCCGACCGGACTGGGGTCGCTCTTCACCGTTGAAGATGATGGCAGCATGTCCGTCGCAGATTTGGCGCACGCCTGTCGTTATGGGTACCGGGTTCGGCACAGTTCAGGGCGGGAGTAGTGTCTGCCGCCGTTCTTGGGGCTGAGGTATCCGCTCGGGTGGTGGCGCAGGAGCAATCCAGCGCGCTCTGCGTGCAGATTGCGCGCGAACTCGCGGGCTAACAAAGGGTACAGAGCGATGCCGAGACCATCGGTCTGGACACACAAGTGGCTTCAAGGAGGCTCGGCCATTGGATTGCAACCGTCGATTGACTTGACGCACGGCCGACGCTGCAATAACAGGCATGAAGATCCTGCACGCGTTCTGGCTTCCGGATACATGCCCTGAGTTTATTCAGTCGGGGAGCTTGCGCCTTTGGTGCGAGACTGACCCGATCGATTCGGCTAACCCTGAAACGACGTCGAACCGGCACCCCTCCCAGTTGCCACGATTGGACTGGCCGGCACTGCTCGACGGTCTGGGGCTCGCGAGCGGAGCGATCGCCCTGAACCCCAGCCCCTGCCTGATCCGTTTGCCGAGCAAAGCCGGGCGACCGCTGTCGTGCCCCGAACTCGCCAAGGCGTTGCCGGAGCCCGCGGATCCGTCCGGCGCGAACCTGCAAGCCTGGGAAGTGGACACCATCCTGCTAGCACGCCCCATCAAGCAGCTCAGTGACCTACACTACCTGGCCGCCTTTCGCTTCGATGACCTGGAGCCGGGCAGCGACTTCCTGTTCTGGTACTGGTTCACCCAGGCGTTGAAGCAACGGCTGCTGCGCGATCAATATCTGCCGGCGCTGCGCTATCGTCAGCCGCTGACGCCGAAAGGCAAACGCAAACGGCCCGCTCCGGAGTTCTACGGCGCCTGGCAGTGGGCGGCGGGCGATGACGACC
>JBATTL010000426.1:0-3318 GCA_049670525.1 Thiohalocapsa sp.
TCGATGGATTTATCCGTCCTCAACATAACCCACGTGCGTTGAGGACGGGCAGGTCAAAACATCATGTCTAATACCTTGGCCGAGCCGCCATAGAGTCGAGTTCAGATTGCGCCAGCCCCGACCAACAAGGGGCTTCGTTCTGCGCATTGACCAATTGGGGCTGGGGCACCGAGAGCGATGCGGCAAACCCCCTGGCGTCCGGATAGAAGTCACGTCTCTTTGGAAGGATTTGTGTCAAGAGCGGGGCATCACCGACCGACGGGCTGGTGCTCGCCGGGGGAGTACGTGGCGTTTCCCTAATCAAACACCCCCTCAAACTGCGGCATGACAAGCTGAGCGCCTGCCAAGCTGAGGTGCTGACGATCAAAGAACAGAGCCTTATCTCCCAGGTACGCGTAGCAGTGCGTATCGTCGCATAACGAACGATGCGGATAGATCGCTACGGCATCATCCCTGTCGACGAAGGAATCCAAAACCTCGAATACACGTCCCTGGGTTCGCTTGAAGCGACTGAATCGTTGAGATGCCCCCCCGTCAACACCTGCATCGAACACGTTTTCGACCCGCATTGGGACCGGCTTCGCTTGCTCGGGAACAGGATACACGATCAGCACGCGCTTGCCGCGTTCACGCAACTGGCTTAGGGTCTGCGCCAACGCGGATTCCGCCAGTTTTCCCTGCCTTCCGTGGGGCAGCTTCGCGAATCGCGCCCCAAGGATTACCGTATGTAAGGCATCTGCTGCGGTGATGGCCTCAAAGGCTCGCTTCTGAAAGCGGTCGCAGGCATCCCGCCAAGCAAGCCCAGGTGGTTGCCACCCAAGGACCGGGGGACATGACGGCATCGTGAATACCATCAGCGCATCGTTTCGATCTAGCGCTTCCTGCCCGAGCGCTGCCGCGAATACTGCGGCATGACTATCACCCCACAAAGCAACGGTCGCCTCGGCGCTCTTGTTACCGTATTTGCAGCCTTGGGCACCAGCGCTCCGGTCGAGAAGGCATTCTGCTTGCCGCGGATCGCGATCACTCCGACCCTGAACCATGATCCCGGCGGCTTCCCCCCCGCGGCCTGCCCAGCCGTCTGTTGAGTGCCCGTGCAGGCCCACCGCAATGAAGATGATCGCGGCAGCGCCAAACGAGCCGAGAATTCGGGAGTTTGAGGCCGCGGATTTCGGATGTCGAAGCCGTTGCTCGATCAATGCCCAAGACGCCCAAGCGACGACAGTGATAGCCAAGATGAAACAAGGCACTTCCCAACCCAACGGCTCCCGACCGGTTAAGTACGAAAAAAACGACAGCGCCGGCCAGTGCAGCAGGTAGAGCGAGTAGGAGATTAAACCGAAGAAGACCAACACCGGCATCGACAGCAAACGCGACGACGGCGAAGATCCATCCGCTCCGGAGATGATGACAAGCGCAGCCGCTCCGCAAGGCACGAGCGCAGCCAAACCCGGAAAGGGCGTTTGCTCGTTGTAAGCCATCACAGCGATCGCCAGAGCAGTCAACCCCAGGACGCCCAGCCAGCCTCTTGTACTAGCGCCAAGTCTTAAGTGCGTCGCCGAGGTTGCGAGCAACGCACCGCCCAGAAGCTCCCACGCACGAAACTGGGGCAGGAAGAATGGTGCCTCCGATTCCGGGTGCATGAGCAGCGTTGTCGCCGAAGCGACCAGAGACGCGATGAATGCAAGCAACAAGAACCACCAAGCTGCACGACCCGCAACTTTCCAAATTAGGATGAGCAGGAATGGGAATACAATATAGAAGATCTCTTCAACCGATAAAGACCAAGTGTGAAGCAATGGTTGGTTGATTGCGTCACCTGCAAAATAGTCGCTATTGGCATTAAAGAAAAAGGTCGACGTGAATGTGGTTGCGGCGACCAGAGATCGCGCAAACCGCTGATAGTCAGCCGGCGACATTAAGAAAAATGCTGCAATGGAGCTTATCGCGAGCGTAAAAAAAAGTGCAGGAAAGATTCGCAGCATCCGCCGCCGATAGAAGTTGAACAAAGAAAACGAACCGCGCTGCAATTGACTCAGGATGATCTTGGTTATCAGATAACCGGAGATCACGAAAAACACATCAACGCCGACGTAACCACCGGAGAAGCCAGGAATTCCCAGATGAAAAAAAACAACCGGAATGACCGCCAAAGCTCGCAAGCCGTCGACGTCGGCGCGATATGACAAAGCGGGTGATCGCCCACTCTCATTATTCATAACAGAATCTGATCCAGCTAATAGCGGTCCCGCGGATTGCCACTGAGGAGAAGCTGATCAATTGGCAATCCTGGCCAACATCAGTGCGATGGATGAGTTGGTGTTGAACGGCGTGGTCGAAGCGTATCGCCGGCATTGGACACTCAAAGTCGATTGCACCGTTGCTATCGACGCGTCGCCGGCCGGAATCGGCCCGGATTCGTCAGTCTTCGCTGGGGACGGCGCAGCAGCGTGGCCCTATCGCTTTCGGTACCGGACATCCTGAAGGCATCTTCCAGCCAGCAGGCAATCGCTCTTGAAATCATGTGCAGGTGCGCTCAGAGACACCGATTCCAAGCGCGCCAGTTACTCCTCGTTAGGTGCGTAGGCGTTGCCGCGGAGGGCGATCCTACTATAGCCAGCAGCAGTTACGCTTGTCGATGTTGCTAACAATCGATGGGTCGGGTCGCTGGTATTGACATCAACCCAACGAAGCGACTGCGGCGTCGCTGGCGGGTTGAGGTCGGCGATCGCGAGTGCTCCGAAAACTCGGACCAGTTTCGACGGTCCATTTGGCATTGGCCTCGACGAAACCGAGACTGGCCCGACGCCGGCGGTCCCACGACGATCACGCGCTTTCAACGCAGCGCGGTTTGGTCGATTGCGCAGTCGCGCCAACGCAGGGCCGGCTGCAGCGTTTCGATGCTGTCCGTGCAGCCAGTCGCTCCGATTCAACGAACGCACGAGGACGATCAAGCCGTGACCAAAACCGCTCCGATTCCAGTGCACCAAACGGCCCTTGCCGACGCCATCCGCCGCGGCTCCGAGCTCATCCGGGTGGCGACGCAAGGCGCGTGGCCGGTGCTCGACTTGATCATCCGAGGATGGCTTGCTGAGGCGTTTTTTATCTCCGGCCTGCTCAAGGCGAGCGATTGGGAGACGGCGCTATTGCTGGCCCGCGACGAATACCCGGTGCCTTGGATGGACCCGATCAGCGCAGCCTATATCGGGGTCTCGATCGAGTTGATCGCGCCGGTGTTGCTCGCTTTCGGGTTGGGCACGCGGATCGGCGCTCTGACACTGCTGCTGCTTACCCTGGTTGCGGAGCACTATTATCTGG
>JBATTL010000427.1:0-3374 GCA_049670525.1 Thiohalocapsa sp.
CGTTTTATGGCGCGCCCGGAGAGATTCGAACTCCCGATCCCCCAATGTCATTAAGTTAGCGCTTTTCGTCTTATAAGTTTCTGAAAATGTTAGAATAGCGCTACATTTTAAAACCGACGCGAGGGCACCTCAATGGTAGTCAAACCCAAGGCCACCGACTACACCCCCACCGAAGCCGCACACATAACAGCGATTTTCTTCTCTCGATAGGGCTATAAGCAGTACTTTGGCATCGTCGGACTTCACGGCACGCCACCGGGTCGGCGAGCAGGCGTTCACGCGTGATCGCAAGCTGCCGCTGCCGCAACTGGCGAGGTTTTTGCTGAACTGACGCAAAGGCGCCAACCAGGACGAATTGGACCGCTTCTTCGAGGTCGTCTGCGCGCAACCGCTGGCCGACAGTGTCTCCAAGTCGGCCCTGACCCAAGCCCGGGCGAAGCGGCGTCCCGAGGCGTTCAGCGAACTCAGTGATGTCTTGGTGAACGAGGCGATGCGCACGCTGCCGATGCGCCGCTGGCGCGGTTTTCGGCTGTTGGCGGTGGACGGGTCGACGTTTCTGCTACCCAAGGAGCCGGCGATCGTGGAGGCGTTCGGGCAAACCGGGGAGATGACGCCGCAGGCGCGTTTCTCGCGGCTGGCTGTACGACGTGCTCAATCGGGTGGTCGTGGCAGCGGATAGCGGGCCGCTGAGCGTCGGCGAGCGCATTTTGGCCGGCGAGTATCTGCCGGCGACCCGGGTCGATGATCTGCTGCTCCCAACCCAGGGACCTGGGATCGCGGCTATCCGGCGTTCTGGCTGTTTGCCTCCCACGCCGTCGAGCAACGCCACTTCTGCGCCCGTGTGCCGCGCGAAACAGTAGAGGACTCAGCCGCCGCCAAACATTCCATGCTCCGCGTGCTGGATGAATATACCTTCGAGCCCGAAGGCTATCTCTACAGTGCCGGGTTGTTCGCAGAGCTTGACTTGCCCGAGGCCGTCAAGCTCCAGCTTCAGAACCACCGACAAGCCGAAGTGGCGTAGCGAGGGCTTCTCGCTCTGCCGTCCAAAGCCATTGCCCTGAAAATTCGTGGTACGTCCCGCATTTATGGGGGTGTGCCATGCCTCACGGGTAGCGCCTAGGACAACAGGGGCAAAAGGCAAGACCAGACCCCGTCTTTCCCACGTCTTTCCCCATGACCCTTTTGCTTATGACCCCAAATTCCCAAATCTCAGTCTCAAGACGGCCTCTCAGGAAGGGCTGGCAATTTCTTATTCGTTCAAGAGCAGAGGGCGCCTCTCAAGAACTGAACACTCTGCGCTGCAGCTTCATCCAAATCCGCGCCGGGCATCAGGTCGCGCCATACCGCGATGTTTTTACCCACCGTCCCGCCTGGGCGAACAAAGGGTTCCATCACAATCGGGCCGTCAAAGTTGATGTTGTCGAGAGCAGTCCTGATCTCGCCCCAGTCCATCCGTCCTGTTCCTGGAGGCTTGCGGTTGTTTTCTCCGACATGTAGTTGGCTGAGGTATGAGCCGGCGAGCTCAATGGCTCCTCCGATGGAATCTTCTTCAATGTTCATGTGGAAGGTATCCAGCAGGATTTTGCAGTTGGGGCTATCTATCTCTTCTACATAGCTTACTGCTTCCGCGCAAGTGTTGAGCATGTACTGCTCAAAACGGTTAATGACCTCGACAGATAAAATTACACCCAGATCCTCTGCCATAGGGATCATTTCCCGCATGCTTTTAAGGCTCTGATCCAGAATCAGTTTCTTCTGTTCGATGCTCTCCAGATCGTTGGCGGGCCAGAAGCTGTGCACCGTTCCTCCAATGCCTCCTCCGCCCATATCGGCAACTCCTTTAATCATCTCTTTCATGAAGTTGACGCCCGTTTTGCAGATATTCTCATCGAGTGAAGAAACATTGTTCTCCGGGGTCAGGCCGATGCCGTAACTAAGGACAATTCCCTCGCGCTGAGCCTCCTCACGAAGCGCGGCGCGTTCGTCTGAAGTCATCACAGCGATGGTGCCGCCATTGATTTCAAGTTGGTCAAAACTCAGCTTTTTCACTTTTTTAATATAGGGAAGAAAATCTACGTCCCATTCCTGGGTCCAGTACGCGTAATAAATGCCAATATTTCTCATCGTAATATCCTTTCGTTGTATTCAAGCATTCACAGTTGATTCACCATGGGACTGCTGTATTCTGCGCCTATACGCAGGAATATCCACCATCCACTATCAGGTCCATGCCGGTGGTGAACGAAGATGCGTCATCCGCTAAGTAGAGGACTGCCCCCACCAATTCCTCGGGAGTTCCCATGCGCCGCTGCGGGGTCATGGCTGTCCACACGCTTTTCCATTCTTCAGGAGCGGCTACCGTCATCTCGGTGCCGATATATCCGGGACTCAGGCTGTTGACCCGCACATTGTGGGATGCCCACTCTACGGCGAGTGATTTGGTCAGCATGATGACCGCCGCCTTTGAAGTGTTGTAGGAACACTGGGGCTGGGGCACGTTGACAACGGAGCCGGACATGGAGGCCGTATTGATGATCACACCGAATTTCTGCGCGATCATTTGACGGCCTGCAGCGCGGCAGCAAAGAAAAACACCGTTGAGGTTGATATCCATCAGCCGACGCCATGCGGCATACTTCATGTTCGTCGCTGCGGTATTGTCGGCAATACCGGCGTTATTAAAGGCAATATCGATCTTGCCCCATTCGCTAACGATGGTGTCCACCATTTTCTGAACACCCTCTTCGCTGGTCACATCGCACTGAATCGCCAGAGAGCGGCGTCCCATCTTTTCGATTTCTTTTGAGACTTTCCGGGCGCCTTCTAAATCGACATCGACAATAGCAACATCTATGCCTTCTTTGGCCAAACCAAGTGAGACGACTTTTCCAATACCAGCTGCACCGCCGGTGACATACGCTGTTTTATTAGTGAACTTTTTCATCTGTTTATCCTTTACTATTTCGATGGTTTCTTAATTGTTCATCCCGCCGCGGAATGCTTATTCCCTGCCTGCAGTAAATACTGTCCCAAGACCAACGGGTTCATGTGTGGACGGCCTCCCTTCGCTGCTTACAGCAGCTTTTTCATCCTCACCGAGATGTCGGGGTTTTCATAGAGGGCTTCGATCATTTCCGAATACACCGCCGTGAATGTTTCGTCGCGGATGAGATCGCCGAAGATGGGCTCGAGCTTGAGGAACGACAGAGCGTCATCCTGGGTCCCCTTTGCGGCTTGATGCAACTCGTCTTTCATGGCGTCCACGATATCGAGCCGCGCGCCGTGCCGGTCGACGCCCTTGTCGCTATAGAAACACCATGCGGCGACGACCAGGGCGGCGAATTTGATGCTGCCGCCCCGCGCCAGGTTTTCGG
>JBATTL010000428.1:0-2623 GCA_049670525.1 Thiohalocapsa sp.
TTCCGACAGAAGCTCGCCAACAGCTGTGCCAGTTCGTCCAACCGCACCGCGTGGTCAGCCGTCCGTCAGCGCGGGCAAGCGAGAACATCGGCATGCTGCTTGCTTCGAGCCTGACGCGATGAATAGGCGGTGGTAGCTCAAAGTGGCGCACGAAAAACTGCTGCTGCGCGACGGCGGGGTTTCGGAGTACCCGTTCAAGACCGACAGGCAATGCTGAAATATTCGGCGTTTCCCCTAGCACACCGACGAACGAGGAAAGCGCGTCTTCCGGTTTCGTCCGATTCTGAGCTGGGACGACCAATAATTCGGTATCGACATAGGGAGAAACCGATTGCTAGCGTCCCCCAACAGTACCAATTGGAGATCACTCCGCATGCTATTGAAAGACCAAGACTCCGGAAAGTTGATGGAGGTGCTTGCCAAGAGCGATCTCTACAGCCCCATGCATGAAAAGGTCATCGGGCGCCTGCACTACGGCGAGGAGGCGCAGGCCCCGACCCATTTCGCCAAGGCTAAGCTCTGCTTTGCCTCCGGCGAGCCGCTGCCGCGCTGTTGGACGGACCCGCATTACCGCGACGCCGAGCTGTATGCGCGCGACGGCGCCTGAAGACCGGAAGAGCGGAGCGCAGATGCCCTCGCGTCGCTTCGTGCATATTCACGCGGTTCAAAATTGCGCTCACTTTTCCAGGCAGACGCCCCGGCTGGCCAAACAAGCGCTCGCTACGAGGAGCAACGATAGCGCCGCCACCATCGGTGTAGACGCGTCCATGCCTCATGCCGACGCAGGCGGCCCCGGAGGCAGTGGTGGATTGCCACCGGCGGTGGATGATTTGCCCAGTGCTTGCGGGGCGGGCGGTGTCTCGCCGTCGTCACGTGCTCACGCGCTTGAAGATAACGGAAAGCGGGAACCGGGGCTTTTCTTTCCGTGCTGATGTGCGGTCAGGACGGCCAACCGATCAATCTTCTCCTTATCTCCTTTCGTACCCCCACCTGGAGTTGGCTATCATGGCTAAAACGAAGAACCACGGCCCCCAAGTCAAGGATGACGCGCAGTACGAGGCCTTGCGCGACAAGGGGATGAGCAAGGAAAAGGCCGCGCGAATCGCAAACAGCGATCCTAAAAAAGCAAGCAGAAAGGGTGGCAAGACGCCGCCCTATGAAGACTGGACCAAGGAGCAACTCTACAACAAAGCCCGGGAGGTCGGCATCGGCGGACGCTCGAGCATGGACAAGGCGCAATTGATCGACGCTTTGCGCAACCATTAATTCGCTTGGAAGCGTTATGGCTGGTCGGCAGCGGAGTTGGTCTGTGCTGACTCCTCCCCGAATTTGCGACAGCCTCGGTCGTCGGCGACCAAATCGGAGATCGCTTGGTCGTCGACTGCGATGCAACCGCTAGCGCGTGTTGGGGGGTCAAGTGTCCCCTAACTCGAGGCCTATCTCGCGCAGACGCAGCATCGAGCGATCGAGCAGGTTGTTCTCGAGTCGTCGTCCCCGCATCTCCGTGCGTCGGGTAGGCAACGCATTGGGTCCTCGGTGCCTAACTTCAAAACTGGCACATGCGTTGCTTTCCTGCTGTCGACGGTCGACATCGGATCGGATGCCTGAAAAAGGACCCATCCACTGTTTACGACCTGTTTTGGAGTGATTTCAACGCGGGCGGACGAAGACGCCCCACCACCGACCGAAAAGGGGTATGAGTGATGAATTGGGACCAAGTCAAAGGCAATTGGACCGAAATGAAGGGTCGCGCGAAGAGCCGTTGGGCTGACCTGACCGACGATGACCTGCCGGCCATCGAAGGCGAGCGGGATAAACTGGTCGGGAAGCTTCAGGAGCGCTACGGTATGGCCAAAGAAGAGGCGGAACGCCAGGTCGACGCGTTCGATTGGAGCTAAGTTCGCCGGTGAGCGCTGCGGCATGTGCCGCAAGCTCCCTGCAGTAAATCACCGCAATTGGAAATCTCAATGTCGAATCTAGCCCTGTTTTTTTACATCGCGGCATTGATTGCCGGTGCACTTGGTCTCACCGCTCTGAGAGCACCCCCAATGGCCCGCTCGTGGTGCGCGACCATGGCTCCGCCGGATCACGACTGGCGGTGGATCCATTGATGGCTGGACTTCGATCGAGATCCGCGAGATGCCCATGATCGGACAGCCAGGGGCGGGGACGGATCGTTCTGACCAGAACGCCGAGGCGACCGGTCGCTCTGCCGATTCGCCGAATGAGATTCCGGCGATCGGATGGTTCGACATTCTAAAGCGTGTCTGGCGCCGGCTCTCGGCCGACAACCTGTCGCTGGTCGCAGCCGGTGTCGCGTTCTACGGACTCCTGGCTTTGTTTCCCGGCATCGCAGCGCTCATCTCGCTGTTCGGCATGGTCGCCGACCAGGCGCAGGTAGAAACTCAGTTTTCGGCCCTCGGCGCGGTTCTTCCTGTCGATGCCTATCAACTGATCGAGGAGCAGATGCTCGATCTCGCGTCGGGCTCTGAAAACACCCTCGGTGTCGGTCTGGTCAGCGCGTTTCTCTTGTCGGTTTGGAGCGCAACGCGGGGAACCAAGTCGTTGATGACGGCGCTGAACATCGTCTATGACGAGGACGAGGAGCGGAGTTTCCTAAGAC
>JBATTL010000429.1:0-16988 GCA_049670525.1 Thiohalocapsa sp.
CGGCATCAAGCAACAACACCTGCACACGCACATGAAGGAGATCCTGCAACTCCCGCGAAGTCCATCCGGCAACCGATTCCTGCACCAAGCGCTTGATGGTCTCGGTCAGCGTGCGGTCGCGGGAAAAATGGATGTCGCCACAGGAGAACAACCCGAAACGATCGTATCGCTCAGGATCGTTGCGCGCGTCATAGCGCCCGTTGTGGTTATAGCTGCGTTGATAGGGCACCTGCTTCAGGTAACGGAAGGTCGTCGCCCTCGAGGCGTTGCCCAATACCGCTTGCAGGTCTTTGAACTGCACCGCTTCGGTCGACGCCAGGAGTCCGGCGATCATCTCGCACGAGCGTGCGGCCATGGCGACCTTCAACAATGGGACTCTATTGCATACTGCCAATCAACTAAGCAATAGTCTCTCATTCTCGGCGCAAAAATGGCCGCCAAGACCTCAAAAGCGGCCTGAAATGGCGCAATATCGCCCGCTATCGGCCAAATATTGACACGGTATGACTTGTGCCTCGGAAAGAATATAACCCTAAATCCGCCGGTTGCATCCGCCCAACCGTTTCGTGACGCGGTAGGTGCTATTCAACGACTATTTTTCTAAAAGAGCGTGTTAGTGATTCCATTGCTACCGCTGGCGGCGATCCACAGACACCCTAGTCCACAACGTCAAGGGTGCGCGGTGCACTCTGTGTGCGGTGCCGTTCGACCCAATCCGTCCATGCCGCCGCGACGCCGCCCTACGCGCACGATCCGTCCGACTCTGGATAGGGGGAGATCGAAATGCCGGCCGATCACTCGTCGCGATACGCGCCGGTGGCATGAGCCGTGCGATTTCGGTGTCGCAATCGGCATATAGCCGTGCGACTTCGACCAGATTTTGGGAGACGCCATTCGCCAGTTAATGCACGCGTTTCATTGAGCAAAGAGCGGTCAACGGCTGGATACAGGATCATTGACGAGAAACCCAGTCAACCTGGGTTTCGTTGGCATTCAATCGGCTGGCTTGTTCAGTGAGTCCGCGACGCCGGATCAATGCCGGACTAGCAGTCAAATCGGTCCAGGACACGGGGATCATGAGCCGCAAATTTGTCAAATGTTTCGATCGCCTCGGCGGCACCTAATTAGACCCTGATCTATTGGCCATCCTGGCCAAAAATCAGACGGAACCCGCCCTGATCCGAAAAAGGCGCGGTTTCCGGCTTTCTCCATTTTCAAGTGCTTGGGAGCTTGAAAATGCCGGGCCATCCGTGGCCCGGACGGGAAACACGATAGATCAGCGTTTCTCGAACACTCTCTTGGTTATAAGCTTATCAAGCGTATGGCTATTGGCCGCAGCGCCGACCGATCATGTCAGCTCGGACCACGTTGACCGTCTCTCGATGGCCGGTTACCCTCGGGCACACCTCGTCCAGAGGCAATTGGCTTTCCGAGTTCTCGAGCTAGACGGAAGAGGGGTCGATATTGGGCAAACGCGAGCTAACTTACGGCATCTATCTGGGCGCGATCAAGCGCCATAAGCGCCAAGTCGACTTCTCCGCGATCATCGAAGCCGAAAGTCTGCGGCCGCAGCAACCCCGGCTGAGGATCGTCGATCTGCACCGTCTCGTGACCCCCTATATATCGGTCCGCCTGGCCGATCAAATGCGTGCCGTTATCCCGCTGGCATTGATGCTGATCGGGTTTCAGGCGCTCGCGCTGCGCAGCAGCTTGCTCGATATAGAGTCGGTTGCATTGGGTATTCTTGCGGTGATCATTGGGCTGCTGTTCTTCATGGAAGGGGTCAAGGTTGGCTTGATGCCTTTCGCCGAAAACGTCGGCTTTCAGATGCCGGGCAAGATGCATCCTTCGGTATTGCTCCTATTCAGTCTTTTATTGGGCGTCGGGGTGACCTTTGCCGAGCCGGCGATCGGCGCATTGCAGGCCGCTGCGGCCGCGCTCTCAAGCGATCGCGCGCCATGGCTACGCCAATTGCTCGGCCCCTACGTCTGGTGGCTCGTGCTGGCGGTTGCGACCGGCGTCGGCCTGGCGGTGAGCGTCGGGATGCTACGCCTCATGTTCGGCTGGCGACTCAAGGTCATGGTGCTGCTGATCGTGCCGCCGATTCTTGGCCTGACGGCGTGGGCCGCGCAGCAACCAGAGCTGGCGCACATCATCGGCTTGGCGTGGGATTGCGGAGCCATCACGACGGGTCCCGTCACCGTGCCACTGGTGCTGGCGGTCGGGGTCGGCGTCGCCGCGTCTACCGGGCGCAGCGACAATCCACTGTCCGGCTTTGGCATCGTAACCCTAGCGTCGCTGTTTCCGATCCTCGTCGTACTCTGCGTGGCGATCTACCTGACGAGTCAGGGCGCGGAAGCGCTCAGACCGTTCGAGCTTGAGGCCCTCACGGGTTGGCACCAAGAATCCCCGATCCGAGAGATGCTCGGCGCGCTGCGTGCTATCGTGCCTTTGCTCCTCTTGCTGGTGCTGGTCCAAACCCTGCTGCTGCGACAGCGTATCCGCCGACGCAATATCTTTGCCTACGGCGTCGGGATGGCCGTGGTGGGAATGGCGCTTTTCAATCTGGGTTTGGCCGCCGGACTCGTCTCGCTCGGCGAGCAGGCCGGCGTAAACGTTCCCTGGGCCTTCTCGCCCCATTGGCAAACGGGGGCGCCACCCCTCTATCCCTTTGCGCTCGGCATCGCCCTGACGCTGGCCTTCGCGTTCTCGGTCGGGTACGGTGCAACCATCGCCGAGCCCGCCCTCAACGCCATGGGAATGACCGTCGAGAACCTCACCGATGGTGCTTTTCGCAAACGAATGTTGCTCCATGCCGTCGCGGTTGGTGTCGGCTGTGGCGCCACTCTCGGCGTCACCCGCATCCTATTCGACCTGCCCTTGTGGGCGCTCTTGCTGGGCGGTTACGCCCTGGCCTTGGCACTAACGATCGTTTCGCGCGAAGAGATCGTCAACCTGGCCTGGGACAGTGCGGGCGTCACGACGGGGCCGGTCACGGTGCCGCTGCTGCTTGCCTTGGGGATCGGCCTGGGGCGCGTGGTCGATGCCTCCGACGGCTTCGGCATTCTCGCCATGTGCTCGGTGGGCCCAATCGTTTCGGTACTTGCCACCGGCGTCTGGATCGATATCCAAACCCGTGGCCAATTCAGAAGGAGAGTGCCTTGAGCGCGGGTAATGAACTGCTCGTATTGACCGGGGTCACACTGCTCACTGCCGTCGTTCAGCGTGGTTCCGCTGATTTGGTGGTGAAGGTCGCGATGGAGGCCGGCGCGCAGGGTGCGACCATCTTCCATGCGCATGGCACCGGGGTCCGCCAGAAGCATCTGGGAATCCTCGGTCTCACGGTGAATACCGAGAAGGAGATCATCTACATCGTGGTTCCGAATGAACAGGCGGATCACCTGTTCGAGCGCGTCTTTGTCGCCGCGAAGATGGATACCCCGGGCATGGGCATTCTTTGGCTCACGCGACTCGAGAAAATGGCCACCTACGTCCCGCACGAGATCGCGGCCCGCTTTGGCGTGCATACGGAACCGCGCGAATGACCGTACTCGGCCACATCGGATACGGGATCGAAAAGAAGCTAATTACGGCAATCGTCGTCAGCGGTCGCGGTTTGACCCTGATGGAGCTCATCGAAAACCACCCGGGGGTTCTCTCGGTGACGCACCACCACGCGCGCGGCACGGATCGGCGGGGTCCGCGATCCGGACGAGCCCTGTGGAGCGAAAGGGACGTCTTGATGGTGTTGGTGGAGGCGCCCCAGGCCGATGAGATTTTTGCATCGCTCTTTGACGCTGGTGAGCTTGGCGAGCCACATCATGGCGTTATCTTCCTTGAGGAGGTATGCCGTGGGCACCCGATGATGCCTTTCCTGACCGAGCCTGACGACAGCCTCTGACTCCGATAGCCCATGCGCGAGCGGCTCCCCCAGCAGGGACAGTTGTCGTTCGAGAACCTTTGTTGGTGCAGGCATCCGGAATAAACGGCATCCTTGCCCAAGAGATCAAGCGTCGGGGAAGGTCCAGCGCCGAGCGAGAGCTTGTCGGTCACCTGGGGACATACGCGGACCGCGGGCGTAACCGACGCGATCCGGGTGTTGACCGCGTAGGGTTGAATCCCGTTCCTCAAGTGTCCAACCCAGCGCCGGCTCAGTCGTCCCAGCGGCCGAAACCGGGGATCTTCACCCGGTGCTCATTGAATACGCCTTCCGCCGCGCCCTGGTGGCACGTGTTGCAGTTGCTGAAGCTGCCAACTCCGGAATTGTTCGCGACCATACGCGCCGGGATCTCGTGGTGTTCGTTGCGAAAATAGCGGGTTGCGGTGATGCGGGGCAGGGTACCGGCACCTCCGTCACCGACCGCGAAGGCACGGGAACGGGAACGGCTTGCCCGATCGGCGCCGTTGTCGAGCAGGTAGTCGGTGATCTCGGCGCGAACCGTATCGGACAGCGACGCGTCATCACCATAGTGGGCGGCCAGCGCGTCGGCGCGCATGATCTGCAGCCAAGCCGCGCCCGGCAACAGGCCGGGCTGGTAGGCCATGTGGCAGGCGCCGCATTCCTCGGCGTAGGCGTCGTTCGTGACCGGTCGCACGTCCGCGCGAGGCTCGATCCAGCCGCCGCGTCGATGGTCGTCATCGTCATGCTCGTCAGAATCGCCGATGGCGAGCCCTGCGGCGCCAAGTGCGAACAGCGCGGCGAAGGCGATGCCCCAAGTACGTATCGATTGTCTCACGTTAATTACTCCGATAGCGGTCGAGCATTATTGGCTCTTGATGTAACTGAGGAAATCCGTCTTTTCGGCGCCGGTGCATTCGCGCCCGAGGGTCCAGCGGCAGTTGCGCAGAAGCCATTTTTCAACCTTTTTCGGGTCGGTTAGACGGGTCGGATTGACCGACGGCGCCAGGGGCTCTATCGGCTTGCCGGTCTTGGCGTGACGACCGGTTTTGGTCAAGTCCGCGGTGTGACAAGTCGCGCAGCTTCGTGCCGATGAGCCATCGGCTCGGGGGTACTCCTTGGTCCAGGCCGCGGCGGCGCCCGTGGCGGCGACGGCGGTACCGGTGGGCAGCGCGGTCACCGCGGATAGGCCGAGGGCGACGAGAGCGATCATCAATGGTTTATTCATGCTTGCAGCTCCGTTCAGTCGCGGCGCTTGAGGCCGGTGAACATGGAACGGACCAGGTTCTCGCCGTGGGAGATGCTGGAGAACAAGACACCAGCGACGTGGGCGACGATGAACAGCAGCGTCAGGTTGGCCAGCACCTCGTGCGTTTCCTCCAGCGCCCCGCCCCATTGCGCGGACAGTCCGCCCATCAAGGGCGCCAAGGGTCCGGACAGCTCCTGCGCGCCGTAGAGCGCCATGCCGCTGATGCCGGTGGCGCTCACTAGCGCCAAGAGCGCGATGACCATCGCGCCCCCAGCGGGGTTGTGGCCAACAAAGCGCTGCGCCCTGAAGCGGAGCGCCTCGCCAAGGTAGCGGAGCACCTGTCGCGGTCCGCGCACGAAGTCCGTGAAGCGCGCATGGGGGGTGCCAATGAAGCCCCAGACCAGGCGCAGCGCGATCAGCGCCAGCATCAGGTAGCCTGCCCAGACGTGGATGCCGAGTAGATCGTCCTCGACGATGAACGCGGTCGCGAACGCGGCCACCAGGGACCAGTGAAAGACCCGCACAAGGGGATCCCAGACCCGAATGGAATCATGTGCAGCTTGGTCTTTGGATGTGTCGGCGACCCGCGGTTCCGCGGGTAATATCTGCGTGGTCATGATTGAATGTTCCTTGGTTGGTCAATGTGGCGTTAGCCGATGCGGCGGTTTCGGTGCACGGCAACCGGCTGATTCGGTCCGGTCGACGCATCACTTGCCGCACAGACTAGCGATCGGCCGCTGACCGAACCCTGTACCGACCTGTCAGCGTTTCGTCAGGTTGTTAAACGCACCATGGGCGTTGCCGAGCGGACAATCGCGGGACCCCGCAAGGGCCGCTACGGTGCGAGGAGATCCAATCGAACCGGGACCGGGGTAGGTCCGATTCAGCCGGCGGGATCTAGCTTGATCTGGGCTGGGTGGGGCTCGGGCCGGGCCGAGTCAGCTTGGCTCCAATCGATTGGCCGCGATGTTCCTACGACCTGCTGCCCCCGATTCACGATCGCTCTATTCACTGCAATCAGCAGCCAGCATGAGTCCGAGTCTTCGCACCAAGGCCCTTGTCGCCACAACCCTATTGCTCGCCGCGATGGGCATCGCCGCTGACCCGCACGACCATGACCGTGCCCTCGCCGCACTGGAGCGTGGCGAGGTCCGGCCCATGTCCGAAATCCTGACCGCGGTCGGCGGGGAAGTGCCCGGCGATGTCGTGGAAGTGGAACTCGAGCGGGAACATGGCCGCTGGATGTACGAGTTGAAGGTGCTTGCGCCGGACGGACGCGTCCTCGAGGTCCTGGTTGATGCGGCGACCGCAGAGGTGCTGGGATTGGAGTCGGACTGATGCGAATACTGCTGGTCGAAGACGACGACCGGGTCGCGGACGGCGTCGTGGTGGCATTGAATGCCGCGGGCTTCGTCGTCGCACGCAGTGCCGACGGCGAGGACGCCTGGTTCCGCGGCGATACCGAGACCTGGGCCGCGGTGATTCTGGATCTCGGGCTGCCGGGGATGGACGGTCTTTCGGTGCTGCGACGCTGGCGCGATGCCGGTCAGCGTTTTCCGGTGTTGATCCTGACCGCCCGCGGCGATTGGCATGAGCGCGTCGAGGGCATTGATGCGGGTGCGGACGACTATCTGCCAAAGCCGTTCCGCATGGAAGAACTCCTGGCACGGTTGCGGGCACTGGTCCGCCGGGCCTCGGGCCAAGCCTCACCGGTGCTCCATGCGGGCGATCTGCACCTGGACACGCGACGCATGCAACTCAGTCGCGACGGAGTACCGGTGCATCTGTCGCCCCAGGAGTACCGCCTAGTCGCCTATTTGATGCAGCACGCCGGTCGCGTCGTGCCGCAGTTGGAGTTGACCGAGCAACTTTATGCCCAGGACTTCGAGCGCGACTCCAATGCCGTGGAGGTGCTGGTAGGCCGGGTGCGACGCAAACTCGGCGCGGATCTGATCCTGACCCGCCGCGGTTTCGGCTATCTCATCGAACCTGACTCGAACACGCGGCGCGACGATCCATGACGCGCCAATCGCTGCGCGCGCGGCTCGCCGTCGCTGGCGCCCTATCCATCGCGGTCGCGCTCGTGGTCGCCGCGGTTGGACTGGTGACCCTGTTCGAGCGTCACGTAGAGCGACGCATCGGCGACGAGCTGGTCGGTCAGCTCAACGGACTCGCGGCCGCTGCTCGGCTCGATGACTCCGGCATGGTGAGCGTCGATCCGCGCCCAGCCGATCCGCGTTTTCAACGACCGCAGAGCGGTTTGTATTGGCAAATCGACGACCTGTCCGTCCGCAACCCAGTTGCGGGACTGCTTCGCTCCCGCTCGCTCTGGGATACCGCGTTGGAGCTACCGGCGGACCGGCTAGGCCCCGGCGGGATTCACGCCCACTTGGTCCCCGGCCCCGGCGGCCAGACGCTATTGGCGCGAGAGCGCAGTATCCGGCTTGACAGCGGCGGCAACCCCCGCGCATTGCGGCTGATCGCGGCACTGGACCGCAACGAGCTGACCGCGGCCCGCGATGCCTTCGCCGCGGACGCGCTCCCCTACCTCGGCATCATCGCGTTGGTACTTGGACTTGCCACCTGGCTGCAGATCCGCATCGGCCTCGCGCCGCTGGAGTCCGTGCGCCGCGGCGTCAACGCGATCCGGGACGGACATGAGCTAGGGCTGTCCGACGACTATCCCGACGAGGTCATGCCGCTGGTCAGCGAGGTCAACGGTCTGCTGTCGGCTCGCGAACAGGCCGTCGAGCGGGCCCGCGCTTGGACAGCGGATCTGGCACATGGTCTGAAGACTCCCCTGAGCGCGCTGACCGCGGACGCCGAGCGGTTGCGCGCCCAGGGTAATCCCCTGCTGGCAAAGGACTTGGAGCAGCTCGCGGAAACGATGCGCCGGCGTGTCGAGCGTGAACTGATTCGCGCACGTCTGCGCTCGGGCGCGCAAACGCAGCAGGCCCGCGCCGACGCCATAGACATCCTGTGCCGTTTGCTGAATACCTTGCAGCGCACACCGGACGGCGCACGTGTTCGATGGCAACTGAATGGCCCGGCGAGCGCCCAGGTCGCCATGGCACCGGACGACCTGATGGAACTGCTCGGCAATCTGTTAGAAAACGCCGCAAAATGGGCGCACAGCGCGGTCGTCATCGACGCGGAAACCGACGAAAGCCTCATAATCCGCATTGGCGACGACGGCCCCGGAGTCCCGCCCGCGCGGCTGAATCGTCTCGGCGAGCGCGGGCTAAGACTCGACCAACGCAAGGCCGGAACTGGCCTCGGGCTGGCGATTGCTCGCGACGTCGTCGACGCCTACGGCGGCACGCTCGCATTCGGTACCGCGAGCGCTGGCGGTCTGGAGGTCCGCGTCAAACTCCCGGCCGCGCCGGATTGACCCCCGCGTGGAGGCGTGGGATCGCGACCCCAGATCGGACCATCGCGCGCGCTCCCCTTGCATCGTGGCCGTCGCGGTGCTCTTATGCGGCGGCCCAAGCAGTCGGGCTGCAAATCCGAACCCCCACCACATACGATGATCGGACCCAGGACCCAGTGAGATGCATCGCCCAATCTACGGTAACGCAAGACCAGCGCGCATCCTGTCGCACTTGGTGGCGCTGTTGCTTGTCGCGGGCAGCGCATTGGTTTGCGCGGACCGGGGCGTGCCGGACCCACTCTCGCTGGAGCAGGCGCTGTCCTTCGCCGCGGGACATCCCCGGACCAAGGTCGGTGCGAATACACAGGGATTGCCGAGGCGGCAACCCCTGTACTTGGGCTGCCATGCGCTGGCCTTCACCGGCACCCGCGACAAGGACGAGACACGGGATGTCGCCTGGTCCCCACTGCTCGCACCCGAGGCGGCCCAACGCCTGACGATCATGCAGCGTTTCTACGACGTGCTACTCGCGGATCTCAGCTACGGCCGGGACAACGAGGCCATGGCCGTGGCCTACGTCCAATTCGACCGTGCACAGGTGCGTGCGGCGCTTGGCCAGTTCTCGCCGCTGAAGGTCGCGCAGTTGGCGGCGGACTACCAACTGATCCGGCGCCAGCGCGCCGCCAGCGAAGCGGGACAACGCGTCACTCGCGCATTGCTGGCTCAGGCTCTAGGAAGGCCCGAAGAGCTACCCCGTGAACTGGTCAAACAGGAGTTCGGGGCGAAGGATACGCCGCCGCCCGAACTCGACGCCGTCATCGCGGCGGCGCTGGAGGATAACCCTCGGGTTCAACAGCTGATGGCGGACCGAGGGGAAGCCGCGCGAGCGCTAATCACGATGGAGGTCAGACAACAGGCCATGGAACTGCTGACCCGGCTGCAGCTTCTGGATGTGATCGCCGAGCAGGCGAAAACCGAGTCGGACTGGCGCGATTTGAAATTGGACGAGAGTCGCACCCTCTACGAACTGGAGGCCCGCGCCGACCTCGGCTTTTCAATGAGCCAGCAGACCAAGGCGCGACGCGACGAGGAGCAGGTGGCTCTTTGCCAAACCCTCACTCGCGCCGAGCTAGAGGCGCTCCAGGGTAAGCCAACCCCTTAAGACCCTACGAAACGGCGCAGAACAAGCGATGAAAGCGAAGCCTCACTGCAAGACCGCGCCGCGCGTCGCCGCTGTTGCCACATTGCTCCTGAGCGCGGCGTCGGCCGAGGCCGCCGTGCAGATGAGCGGACGGTTGGAATGGCTGCACAAGGTGGAGATGCGCGCGATCGAGAATGGCGTCGTTGAACAGGTGTTGGTCACCCAGGGGCAGCACGTCGCGAAGGGCGACCTCTTGCTGAAGATGGATCAGCGCCAGGCCAAGGCACATGCGCTTGCGGCCAAGGCGGGCACCGCCCGAAGCGTCGTCGCACTGGACGACACCCAGCGCGAATTGGACCGCGCCCAGGAGCTTTACGACCGTGGCCTGATCGCTGTCGAAGAACTCAAGGACGCCGAACTCGGCCATGCCGCAGCGGTGGCCGAGCAGGAGTCCGCGAAAGCGGTCCAAGCTGCGGCCGAGGTGCTTTTGGAGCACACCGAGATGCGGGCGCCGTTTGACGGCGTCGTCGTGGCACGCAATGCCTACGACGGGGCGGTGATCTACAAGACCCTGCAACAGGCGCCACTGGTGGCGGTGGCACCCACCGACCGCATGCTCGCGCGGGTGCTGGTCACGTCGGACGTGCTGCGCCGCTATCGTCCGGGCCAAGCAGCCAAGGTCAATGTCCGTGGACGCGAGCGCGACGCGCGGATCTACAGTCTTGGTGTCGAGGCCGTTCGTATCGATCCCGAAGGGGCCGTGTATGAACTCGACCTGATCTTTAGTAGCCGCCCGGACGAGATCCTGCGCCCATCGGAGTTCGTGCAGGTCGTTTTGCCCTGACTCGCGGCGGGTTTCAGGCGGAGCAATGGATCACTATTGAAACATTCGTTTCAATTTGTGCGGAACTCAAATCCGTCGCTATACTCATAACTTATCGAGCGCCCGATTAGCGGCGCGGGTCCGGCGAGCCCCCCTTCTCGTCGAACTCTCTGCCCGGCCACAGTGCCGGGAGATGGTTGCCTCGGCGTCCTCCCCCGAACGCCGGGGCATCTTTTTTCGAAGACACCCATAATCCCGGACAGGTGGGCGGTCCAGCACGTGGCACATTGGATGGCTCACCCTGAATCGGGCTGCTTGAACCTGGGGGAGAGCACGGCGAACCCCAACAAGTATGCACCGCGCTTTGCAGATTCCGGAGTCAGTCCTCAGACCACCTGCGAGGGTTACAACGCCGCCGATTCACGGTTGTTTGCGACGCACGCCTGGTTGATCCCGCGGCCGCGCTGACAGCCGTTTTTTGCTGGGTTACACTGGCTGGATGAAGCGCGAAGTCGGCGTCATCATGGATCCGATCGGATCCATCAAAATCCAGAAAGACAGCACCTTTGCGATGATGCTGGCCGCCCAGCGGAGGGGATGGGAGCTGGCCTACATGGAACCAGGCGACCTGTTCCTGCTGGACGGCATCGTCCAGGCGAGTACGCGGCGGGCGGAGGTCCGCGATGATGCGGCCGACTGGTTCAGCCTCGGCGAGTCACGCAGACGTCCATTGCACGAACTCGATGCGGTGTTGATGCGGAAGGATCCCCCGTTCGACATGGAGTACGTTTACACCACCTATTTGTTGGAGCTCGCCCGCGACGCCGGCTGCCTGGTGGTCAACGACCCGCAGACGCTGCGTGATGCGAACGAGAAGGTGTTCGCGGCGCATTTCCCGCAGTGCTGCCCGCCGCTGACGGTCACCAGCCGCGCCGACCTGCTGCGGCGATTCCTGGCTGACCAGGGAGACGTGGTACTCAAGCCTCTGGACGGCATGGGCGGACGTTCGATCTTTCGCATTCGGCCGGACGACCCGAACACGGGCGTGATTATCGAGACCCTGACCGATCACGGTCGGCGCTTCTGTATGGCTCAACGCCACATCCCGGAGATCGCCGAGGGCGACAAGCGCGTGCTGCTGGTGGACGGGGAGACGGTACCCCATGTGCTGGCGCGTATTCCGAGTGGCGGCGACTTCCGGGGCAACCTAGCGGCCGGCGCTCGCGCCGAGACCCGACCGCTGTCGCCGCGGGATCGTTGGATCGCCGAGCAGGTCGCTCCGACTTTAAGCGAGCGCGGCGTGTTGTTCGCGGGGCTGGACGTGATTGGCGACTGGCTCACCGAGATCAATATCACCAGCCCCACCTGCATCCGGGAGATCGACCGTGACTGCGGCACCGACATTGCCGGTGACCTAATGCAGGCGATCGAGGATCGCCTCGATGCTTAATCCACACCACGAACGCGCGCCGCGATCCCGTATTACCCCGACCCTGCTCCTGTTGGCGGTCCCGCTGGGGATCCTGCTGGCAGGATGCCGCGGCGCCGAAACACCGGTGTTTACGACCCAGTTTGTTGCCTTCCAGTCTGCCGTCGATGTCAGCATCGTCGGCATGCTGAAACAGGATGCCGTGGCGGCAGCGGCGGAAGTCGAACGGGATTTCCAGTTTGTCGATCGGGCTACGCACGCCTGGAAGCCCGGACCGATGATCAGGGTCAACGAACTGCTTGCCGCCGGCGACCCCTTCGCGACTCCGCCATCGCTGCTGCCGCTGGTGCACAGAAGCCAGACGCTTGCGGCGCAGAGCGACAATCTGTTCAACCCCGCCATTGGACATCTGCAGCGTCTCTGGGGCTTTCACACCGACGAACCGGAATGCCGGCCGCCACCAAAACAGAAAGCGATCCAGCGCTTGCTGGCGTCTGCCCCGACGATGGGCGATCTCTACGTCGACGGCATCATGCTGCAGAGCGACAACCCGGCGGTCAAGCTCGACTTCGGCGCCATAGCGACCGGCTATGCCATGGACCTGTCCATCGACAATCTCCGCGCCCGAGGAATTCGCAGCGCGATGATCAATGCCGGCGGTAATGTCCGCGCCATCGGGGACCGTGCCGGGCGCGCCTGGCGCGTGCCAATCCGGCGCGCCAGCGGTTCCCGCGTGCTCGGCATCGTCGACGTCAGCGGCGACGCGAGCGTTTTCACGGCGAGCGACTATCACCGAAACTTTATCTACGAGAGCAAGATCTACCACGACGTAATCGACCCGCGCAGCGGCTATCCGGCAGACGGCGTCAGAGCCGTTACGGTGCTCTACGACGGTTCCGCCGCGGTCGCCGAGGCGGCGTCCGCTGCACTGATGATCGCGGGACTTGATCGATGGGAGGAGATCGCGGCACGCATGGGCATCCTCTACCTTTTGCTGATCGACGACGCGGGGACAATCCACATGACGCCGGCCATGGCCGAGCGCGTCGAAATGCTCGACGGCGATTCGGACATTGCGCTGAGCGCCGCGTCGGCCGAGGAAACTCACCAGCGCTGATCCAGGCGATGAGCGCCACCCAACGATCTGAAGTCCTGCCGTCCTTCGGCGCTGGTGCGAACGCCGACGTCGGCCCCATGCTGTGGGCGCTTGCCGGGGCAGCGCTGCTGCACGCTTTGCTGTTGCTCGGCATCGGCTTTGAGATGTCCGAGCCACGCCAAATCGATCGCGGCAGCATCGAAATGATGCTAATCACCGCAACCGCACCGACGCCGCTGAAACCAGACCCCGAATCGATCAAAGCACAAGCGGACCGTGAAGGCGATACCCTAGTGCCGTTGCCGGAACTCTCCGAGCCGCAGACGGATTCGTTTATCCAAGACGAGGGATTGTCGCCGGATGAGCTGCCACCGATCGAATCCGAAGCGCCGTCGCCGCCCGCGCCGCTGCCTGAGCCAGAACCGCTGCCCGCGCCTGAACCTGAACCGCAGCCAGAGCCAGAGCCAGAGCCAGAGCCAGAGCCGCCGGATCTCCTGAGCGCCGAAGATTCTGCGCTGGCCCTCGCAACCATGCCGAGCGTATCGGCGGCGGACATACTATCGAGCCGAAACGCCGAGATCGCGCGTCTGACGGCACGCATCAGCGCTCAGACCCACGCCTACCAAAGCCGCACCCGGCGCAAGGCCATCAGCACTAGCACCCGCGAGTTTCGATACGCGACATATATGGAGGCCTGGCGGCGCAAGGTGGAGCGGGTCGGCAATCTGAACTACCCCCAGGAGGCCAGGGAGCAGGGCTTGTACGGTAACCTGATCCTCCATGTCGCGGTGCGTGCCGACGGCAGTCTAGAGGGCGTTCGCGTCGTCCGATCATCGGGCCAGGAACTGCTTGACCAGGCGGCCGTTCGCATCGTCGAACTGGCGGCCCCATTCGCCGAATTTCCGCCAGATATCGCCGCCGAGACCGATGTCCTCGACATCACCCGCACCTGGCAATTCCAGCGTAATCATCAGCTCGGCTGGGACAATTGACGGGGTCGCAGGCGCGGCCACATGCGTCGGGATAGCGCGAGCGGCGTCCGCGCGTTGGACCCCTTGTCTTGGCCGGTTTTGTGCTCGGTAGCTTGACCGGGCGCAGGTTCGGGCGCGCCGTTCGGTGGTCCCGCGCTTGCCTCGTGGTGGAGGGGTCTGGATACTATGCCGATGAGTTTCGCAACCTCGCTCACCAACCACTTCCTGATCGCGATGCCGGGTCTCAAGGACCCCAACTTTTCGCGCACGGTGACCTATATCTGTGAGCACACGGACCAGGGCGCCATGGGCATCGTCATCAACCGCCCCATGGAGATCCGTCTCGGCGAGGTCCTCGACCAGCTCGATATCGAGCCAACCGCTACCGGTGTGGCGGAGGCACAGGTCTATCTCGGCGGCCCCGTGCAGACCGATCGTGGCTTCGTGATTCACACCGGCTCAGGCGAATTCGACTCGACGCTGAACGTGTCGCCGGACATCCGGGTCACCACGTCGCGCGACGTACTCGAGGCGATCGCCGACGGCCGTGGACCAGACCAGCGTCTGATTGCGCTGGGCTATGCGGGTTGGGGTAGCGGCCAGTTGGAGGAAGAACTCAGCGCCAATGCCTGGCTCAACGGCCCGGCGGATGGGGGCATCCTGTTCTCGATGTCGCCGGCCGAACGCTGGCTGGCCGCCGCGCAACTACTCGGCGTCGACCTGAACTTGCTGAGTGGTGAGGCCGGCCACGCCTGACTGGGCGACGGTACCATCCCCGGCGGATAGAACGGAACCAACGCCTTGCCGACTCTGCTGGGTTTCGACTATGGCACACGCAAGATCGGCGTGGCTGTCGGTCAAACCGTCTCAGCCACCGCTACGCCGCTGACTACCGTCCGCAACCTCGGCCAGAAACCGGACTGGAAGCGCATCGAGAGCATCATCCGCGACTGGAAGCCCGATGCCGCCGTCCTCGGCCTGCCCTTCCGCATGGACGATTCCGAAGAAGACTGGACCAATCAGGTACGCCGTTTCGCACGTCAACTCGAAGGGCGCTTCGGCCTGACCGTGCACCTGATCGACGAGCGGCTGACGACGATCGAGGCCGAGCGAGATCTGGCCGCCGCGGATCGCGCCGGAGCGCCCGTCACCGCCCACCAAGGGGGCCGTGGTCGCCGCGGTACAGATGATCCGGTGGACGCCTATGCCGCCAAACTAATCCTGGAAATTTGGCTCAATGACCAGCACTGAAATCTACCAAGACGAAGCTGCGATCGATGGCGCGATTAACGTCATGGCCGATCGGCTTCGGACGTTATTCCGCGAGCGCCGTATCGACCGCCCTCTGATGGTCGGCATTCACACCGGCGGCGTTTGGGTTGCCGAGCGTCTGCACGCGCTGTTGGACCTGCAGGATCCGCTTGGGCATCTCGATATCTCCTTTTACCGCGATGACTTCACACGCATCGGTCTGCATCCGCAGGTCCGGCCATCGCACATGCCGCAGCCGGTCGAGGACCGCCATATCTGTCTGGTGGATGACGTGCTGCAGTCAGGCCGCACCATACGCGCCGCACTGAACGTGGTGTTTGACTACGGTCGTCCGGCCTCTGTTTTGCTCGCGATCCTGGCTGACCGCGACGGCCGCGAACTCCCCATCGAGCCGGACGCGGTAGGCCTTGAGGCCAGACTCGGTCCCGGTGAACAGATCAAGCTGACAGGACCGAGCCCGCTTGCGCTGGTGCACGGAAAGGTCCCCCATCAGCAACGACAGGGTAGCGGGACCACTGACAGGGATCAGGACGGAACCGGTCACTGACATGGACGACGTGAATCCGCAGCTCGACGCGAAGGGCAACCTGAAGCATTTCCTGACCATCGATGGCCTCGATCGGGCGCTGCTGAACGAGATCATGGACCGGGCAGAGGGCTTTCTCAGCGTCGCGCGGCAGGCGGTCAAGAAGGTGCCGCTTTGCCGCGGCAAGATCATCGCCAACCTGTTCTTTGAGAACAGTACCCGAACACGCACGACCTTTGAGCTCGCTGCCAAGCGGCTTTCCGCGGACGTGCTGAATCTGAATATCAGCACATCAGCCACCGCCAAGGGCGAGACACTGCTCGACACGCTGCGCAACCTGGAGGCCATGCACGTGGATATGTTCGTCGTGCGTCATTGCGAAAGTGGCGCGGCGCACTTCATCGCCGCTCACGCCGCACCCCATGTCAGCGTCATCAATGCCGGCGACGGCTGCCACTCGCATCCCACCCAGGGCATGCTGGACATGTTCACCATTCGCCGGCACAAGGGCCGCTTTGAGGGACTGACCGTCGCCATCGTCGGAGATGTGCTGCATTCGCGAGTGGCCCGCTCGCAGATCTCGGCACTGAACAGCCTCGGCGCCGATGAGGTCCGCATCATTGCCCCGCGCACCCTGATTCCGACCCGCGCCGAGGAGGCCCTGGGCGTGCGCGTATTTCACGACTTGCGCAAAGGTCTGCGCGACGCCGATGTCATCATCTTGCTGCGGTTGCAGCGCGAACGCATGGACGGCGGCTTCCTACCCGGCGAGCACGAGTACTTCTATCTGTTTGGAATCACCGAGAAACGGCTGCTCGGAGCCAAACCGGACGCCATCGTCATGCACCCGGGGCCCATCAACCGTGGTGTTGAAATGGACTCCAATGTCGCCGACGGCGCGCGTTCCGTCATCCTGGAGCAGGTCAGCAATGGCCTCGCCGTTCGTATGGCGGTGATGTCGATGTGCATGGGGGCACAAAGCCTTGCCGCCGGTGCCCCTGCCCTGGAAATCTAACCCCTAACCCCTAAAGAACGCGCGATCCACGACGACGCGCGGCGCGCACAACAACACCGGACCGACCACTAGAGTAAGGTGAAACGAACCAAGACCCTGACCATTCGCGGCGGACGCGTCATCGACCCCGCCAACGATGTCGATACGGTGGCCGATCTGCATATTGCCGGCGGGCGCATCGCCGCGATTGGCGATGCG
>JBATTL010000430.1:0-4002 GCA_049670525.1 Thiohalocapsa sp.
GGGCACTCCGGTCTGCGATCGCGGGGCCGAAGCGGCGGCGGACCAGGCGGAGCAGCAGGCGGCGTGCGGCTTCTCGGCCTTGCTCCAATCCTTGCTCCAGTCCTTGTTCGAGTCCTTCCTGCTTCCATTGATCGGTCCAGCTTTCGAGATTTTCGGCCAGCATCTGATAGACCTCGATTAAGTCGCTTAGCGGTGGCAGCTCGACCCCGGGCAGCCGCTTGGGTAGGAAGACTCGCCCGAACCAGATGGCAAAGGCGCGGCGCAATCCGAGTTGCTCGGGCGCCTGAAGCCAGTCGATCAGGGCGCGCACGATACCCAGCGCCGACGCCGATCCGCGGCTCGCCTCCAGCCGAAACAGCGCGGCGCTGAGATTGCGCTCGGGCAGTGCGGCGGTCTTGGCGATCCGCTGCTCGTCGAGCAAAAGATAGCCTTGCCGTGATCGATAGGCATCCAGTACCGACGGCGCGGGCTCGAGCAATGGCTCAAGCGTCTCGGCGGCAGTCCAGGCGTTGGCTCCATTGTAGAGCACGACCGGGAGGACCGGCGGTAGACGGCCGGCAACACTTAGCTGCTCGGCGGGGACGAGGTCTTGGTAGAGAAGACCGATATATGTGTGAACGCGCGCGGCCATCCAGGGGTCGACGTTGGACTGGAATTCCAGCAGGAGATAGACATAGAGCCAGTCTTGACCCCAACGCACACGCCAAATGATGTCGTCTGCGCGGTCGCGCAGATCGTCGCTCACATAGCTGCCGCTGGCGCGCTCGAGTGTGGCGAGATCGAGTTCCCGCACCCAGGCGCCAGGCATGAAGCCGCGCAGGAGATTCCGGACCATGGCGGCATGCGCGAACAGGAGCTTATAGCCGCTGTCGTGCGTCGGCTGGCGCTTGCCTGTGGGCTCCGTGCCGCGCCGGCTCACGGCTGCGCAACGCGCGAGGCGGTCGGCGCTCGTTGAAACAACAGATCGGCCTGAACCGGCTCGCCCTGGTGAACGTGGGCATTGAAGCGCCCGTCAAGGGTGAATCCGCCTTCACTCAGAAAGCGCTCGATCTCCTCTTGCAGCGCTTGTCCCTCGTAGAGCTCGACATACGAGATGCCTCGACGTAGACCGCATCGATCTCGGGCAGCAGCCCAGTCGCGCCCTTGAGCACCTCGAGCTCGAAGCCTTGGACGTCGATCTTGACCAATACGGGCCCCGGCAGGGGTGTCGACAGGCAGGCATCGAGACGCTTGATTGGCACCTGGAGCGCGCCGGATTCTTCCATCCCGTAGATGGCCTTCTGGCGCGCGCCCAAGGCGAGCAGGGAGGAGGAGTCGGTTCGGCTGGCGAGATGCATCCGACCTTCGCCGGGTGCGGACCCCAAGGCGCAGTCGTGGATTTCCGCCTGTCCGCTGGTGACGCGGACGAGCTTGGCGCGGGGGCCGGGCAGGGGTTCGAAGCAGATCAGCCGCGCAGCGGGCCAGCGGGTGCGCGCATAGACGGCGAATTGTCCCTTGTTGGCGCCGACGTCGATGACGGTGGCGAAGGTGTCGCGCCCGAGGGCGGTGTCGTGCTCTAGGGTGGCAGCCACGCCCTGCAACAGAGCGGGCAAGTAGACGGGGGTTTGCAGGAGCTTGGCGTATTTGAGTAGACGCGGCGACATACGGAGGGTCCTTCCGGCTTTAGCTACAACGGGAGTCTCGGTTCAGGTTAACGCGGGGTTGAATCGGCGGGAACACTATCACACTCCGCGGCTGGATCGATGGGCTACAGGGTGTTCTGGATCGGTTCTGGCTCTGGGGTTAGGACCGCGAGCAGTTCTTGTTCCAGCCCAGCGAGTACGTTGTCGTGCTCCAGTAGTTCGGTGGCGTAGTCTCTTGCGGCTGCGCCGAGTGTGTGTCGCAGCTCGGGATTTTCGCCGAGGCGGACGATGGCGGCGATGACCGCTTGCAGGCAGCCGGGTTGGACGACCAGTCCGGCATCTTCGACCACACCGGCAATTTGAGTGTCGGGTAACGCGGTGGTGATGATCGGGCGACCGCTGGAGAGCATCCCGGTGAGTTTCGAGGGCATGACTAGGTCGGCGGCGTGGCCCTTTTGGGGCAGCAGGTGGATATCCGCGAGGTTTAGGAATTCGTTGAGGCTTTCTTCCGGTTGCAGCGGTAGCCACTGCATGTTGTTGAGGTCTGCGGCGGCGTGAAGCAGGCGTTCGTAGGCAAAGCCGGGGCCGGCCATGATGAAGCGGTAGCGGGGCTCGTGCAGCAGTTCGCGGGCGGCGTCGAGGATCAGTTCCAGTCCCTGCTTTGCGCCCATGCTGCCGGAATAGAGCAGCACGATGCTGTCCTCAGGAATGCCGAGTGTGGCGCGATAGGTGCTGGGGCGTTGAACGGGGAAGACCTTGGCAGTGTCCACCCAGTTGGGGAAGAGTACGCAACCGGTTTCATCGTCGGTTTTTACCAGGGCGCGCTGGACCATCTTTTCCGAAATGGACGACACGCGGTCGAACCGACGCATCAGTGCGCGCTCGATGGTGAAGGACAATCGGCGCAGGGGTTCGGATTCGATCAGGCCCAGGTCGAAGGCGGCGTCGATCTCGAAGTCTTGCACATGCAGCCAGGCATGGGCGCCGCTGAGCCTGGCGGACAGTAGGGCCGGCACGGCATCGAACAGGGGCGGCTCGATAGCGAAGACGACGTCCGGTTTCCAGCGGCGTTGCCAGAGCATCGGGATGAAACTGCTGAAGGCGAAGCTGAACAGGTGCAGGATGCGCGTGATGCCGGTGACTCGTTTCGGTATCCAGAGCGGGCAGCGCAAGACCTCGGCGCCGTCGATGGTCTCCGCCTGATACCGGCGAGCGGAGTAGCCTGGGCCGACGCGCCAGTCGGGGTAGTAGGGTGGGGCGCAGACGATCTTGACCTGATGGCCGCGCGCGACCAGCCAGCGCACCATCTCGCCGGTGTATTTGCCGATGCCGACGGGCTCGGGCGTGAAGTTTAGGCCGTAGAGGAGGATACGCATTAGGCGTCACGCGGGGCCGTAGGTGGTCTGGACCTACCGGCTCGTGGGAAAACGTAGCAAACCGTCCCGAGATAACTCGGCATAACAGAATCCCGCTGAGCAAAGATCGCTGATGGCCGCCCAACGCTGCTCGACAATGGCGATCAACTCGGCGTTCGACAGATTGCCGAGCGTAAGGCGGAGCATGCGCGCAGGGGAATCTTGCAGGAAATGGCTGTCGCGGAAGTCACTATCCTTGGTGATTAGAAGCATGTCGTTCGCATCGACAAACGCCGAAATTGCCGTGTCCGTCGTGCGTGAGCCTTCCAAGATGCGATTGACGTGCGTGGCGTCGATGCCCAGCTCTCGCAAGCGACTGACAAGCCGATAGGGCAGGTGTACATCGCAGAGGACGCGCATCAGGCGACGAGCCGCACGGCCTCGCCGGAAACAAGGAGGCGGGCATAGTGGAGACAGGCTGTGATGTCTTCACGCTCCAGCTCCGGGTGGTCCGCGAGGATTTCATCGGTGGACATCCCGGAGGACACCAGGTCCAGGACGACCTCCACGGGCCAGCGCATGTGTCTGACGCAGGGCTTGCCGTGGCAGATATCCGGGTCGAGGGTTATACGATCGAGCTGCGGCATTACCGTTCTCCGATAAGAAGCGTCAGAGTGACATCGAGTGCCATTCGGGTCAGGTCTTGCTTTGCCACATCCAGCGCCAAGGCTCCAGGGTGTCATTGGTTCCAGGGTTAGGTCTCCCATAGGAAACCCGATCGATCGACGATCAGGCTGCCCGATTAGCCGCTTGCCCCATCGGTCGGCGCGCCGCCGACAGCCTCCTGGTCGACGGCCGAATCCTCGCCGATCGCGCGCACTGCGTGCAGCCAGGCGCGTCCTTCGGTGAGGATGAGCAACTGATCGCTTAACTCTTCCAGCGCGCCCTCCGCAAAAGCGTCCTCCAAACCGGTGGCCGTGAGAACCTATTCGGACCAGCGCAGCCGGGTGTTCGCATCGGCGGTT
>JBATTL010000431.1:0-5761 GCA_049670525.1 Thiohalocapsa sp.
TTTTCCAGCACGCGACCAGGCCTCACGCGCAAGTCATTGATTGTTCGTTCGCCGCTGGGGTAAACGCAATCCGAGCCGGCTTGTAGGTCCATTCAATTCAATAAGCTACAGACTGCGCAAATGGCTCGCTACAGGTCGAGTTTGGTGGAAGGTTGTAGTTTTAGCCGGCGAGCTAGACCTCGACGGGTGCGAGCAGTGCGGGGCCGTCATGGCGGGGATTGTTGACGGTCTTGGCAACCGGATGCGTCGTCCAGCCGGTGGTGCGGGTCGGACGGAGTAGGGCGCGCAGAGCGTCCACACATGCATTGGGCTCCCCGTTGCGATTGGTCTTTGCTATCCCGGCGGATTTCGGCGACATGGACCTCGCTCGCGCCGGTTCGTTAGTATGTTCAGGGTCGCGCTGTCCCGGCCGCCGCGTTGTTCCGGCGGAATCCAGCGCCGCATTCGCCTCTGCTATTCTTGTCTTGCGCGTATCACAGTATTTCCGAGTTGTTCCATGAGCAAGCTGTCAACCCTCGTCCTTGCATTGGCGGCCGCCGTCCTGTTCGGCGGCTGCCAATCAGGTGGCTCCAAGGAGCCGCCGCCGAATCCAAACGCGCCGAAAATCTCGCGCTCGGACCCGGTGACCATGACGGGCCGTAAGGCGGTGGTATTGAGTGTGCATATGGAAAAGGAATTTCCGGACGCCTGTCAGCTGGGCATGACGTTGACGAACAATCTGGATGTCAAAGTCACCAATCTTTCGGTGCGGCTCACGGCCTTCATTCGCGGCAATGTGAAGTATGACGCGATCACGCGCAACTTCACCGAGGTGAAGCCGACGGAGAAGCAATACCGAGAAGCGACATTTACGCAGATCAAGTGCTCGGAGATCGACTATCTGGGCGTCACAGACCCCGGCCGCTGCGCGATCGGTGAGGACATGAACCGCTTCACCGCGGCGCCCGGCGATTGCGCCAAATTCGTCGACGTAGCGCTGAGTCCGCATATTGCGATCCGCAAGACCAAGCAGCCGAAGCCGGCGCCCGTCGAATGACAACGCGAACAGGAGCCAGGGCCAGGCCAGAGGCATTGGCAGGAGCATCGCGGCCATGAGACTGGTCCTGATCGCGTTGGCGACGCTGTGGGGCATCGGCGCCGTGCTGGCCTTCCTTCAAACCCGCGAAAAAACGCTGGACGCAAAGCTGAGCGCCGCGTACTTCATCGCTTGGCCGGCACTGCTGGTAATGGTCTATGTCAACCAGCCACTGCCGTTATGGATCGGGGTGCCGGTCATGTTCGGCTTCGTGCCCTGGTTCTTATCCGGCCCACATCTTTGGGGTATCCTGAAAGACCCCGCCCGCTCCAAACCGGGTGAACTGATCGGCATACCGATAGGCTATTGGAAGTGGGGCAGCATTGGTGCCGTGCTGCTTGGTATCGTCTTCAATTTCTTGGTGAGGCCCTGACAGCCTCGCGCGGCGCTATCCCAGCGTGGCGGCCCGGCAGCCGTTCAGGCGCACAGGCTAACGACCATGCCGCCCACGCCACCCTGGAAAATCTGGGTCGTGGGTGCCATGACCCTATCCCGCACCCTTGCCCTCTCCCAGAGGGAGAGGGTGAAAACCGAGCACGCGGGGCACGACTTTCACGGCAACCTCGCCGGGGACGTTCGCGTCCTCTCATCGACCGACAGACGCGCCGACCGAGAAACTACCCGTCATGAACAAGCATACAAACCCGGCCGACAGGGACGCGCGCGCGATCGATCCACGCGATATTAATTCGCTGCTGGCCGTGGTTGCGCGGCTGCGTGATCCCGACAGGGGCTGCCCCTGGGATCTGAAACAGACCTTCCGCAGCATTCTGCCCTACACGCTAGAGGAGGCCTACGAGGTCGCCGAAGCCATCGAAATCAACGACATGATGGAGCTCTGTGAGGAACTCGGTGACCTGCTGTTCCAGGTTGCGATCTATGCCCGTATGGCCGAGGAGAACGGGGACTTCGCTTTCGGTGATGTGGTCGCATCGATTAGCACCAAGATGATTCGCCGTCATCCGCATGTCTTCGGTGATTCCGACGTCGCCAGCGAGGCGGAGGTCCGGGAGAACTGGGAGGCGATGAAGGCAGCTGAGCGCGAGGCGAAGGGAAAACGGCTGCGGACCAGTGTACTGGATGGCGTTGCCCAAGCGCTTCCGGCATTGGTCCGCGCGGAGAAGCTACAGAAACGCGCCGCCCGTGTCGGTTTTGACTGGGACGATTTGAATGGCGTTGCAGACAAGGTGCGCGAAGAGCTCTCCGAATGCGAGGAGACCTTCGCCGAAAATGCTGACCCCACCGAGCGTGTGCACGAGGTGGGAGACCTGCTTTTCTCCTGTGTGAATCTAGCGCGCCACCTCGGAGTCGATGCGGAACAGGCATTGCGCTCCGCCAGCCATCGCTTCGAGCGACGCTTCCAGCGCGTCGAGGTCTGTCTGCGTGCCTCAGGCAAAGCGCCCGACGCCGAACATCGCGAAGACATGGAGCGGCTCTGGGAGACGGTCAAGCACGAGGGGTATTAGGCAATCGTCTTGATTGCAGCCGGGTCTCGATGCCGCAAACGAGACCAAGTGGCGAGATGCGACCTGCGCGGGCCGACACCTCGTTCAGATTCATGCGCAACCGCACTGCCGTTGCGACCGCAACACGGGTAGGGCTGAAATCCAGGCGCCTTGCTGTAACATATCCAGCCGCCCGATCGAGTAACGCCCCATGAGCTTCCTGGACCACATCAATGCCTGCAACCGGTGGCAACCCCAGGACTTCGTGCCTTTCGTCGTGGGCGGCGAAAAGCTCGGCAGTGTCCGTTGCGCGTTCGCCACTGAGCTTGACGAGCTCGGGGCTGATTTCACGCTCCGTGGCGACGCGCTGCACTGGGTATCGGCGCCGGCAGAGTTCGACGCACGCAGCGAGGCGATGCAGACGATTTGCGAAGATCTGCGACGCCGCGACCTGGTGAGTCATCTGCACGGCGAACGCTATCCGGTGACACCGGGTCATCGCGATGACGCCCGCTTTCTAGTCGACCGCGCCTGTGCGCCATATTTCGGTGTGCGCGCTTTCGGTCAACACCTCAATGGCTTCGTGCGACGATCGGATGGTCTACACCTCTGGGTGGCGCGCCGCTCGGCGAACCGACGCGTGTATCCAAACCGTCTCGACAACATGGTGGCGGGTGGTCTGCCCTGGGGGGTCGGACTCCGGGAGAATCTGAGCAAGGAGTGCGCCGAAGAGGCGTCATTGCCCCGAGAGATCGCTGATCAGGCAATATCCGTAGGAACCATCAGCTATTGCCGGGACTCGGACCGCGGTCTGAAACCGGACGTGATCTATTGCTACGACCTGGAACTCGTCGACGATGTCGAGCCGCGCTGCAATGACGACGAAGTGGCGGGATTCGAGCTCTGGTCAGCGGAGCGCGTCATGTCCGTGGTCGAAGAGACGGAGGAGTTCAAACTGAACTGCAATCTGGTCATTATTGATTTTCTGATTCGGCACGGATTGATCGGGCCAGAGCATCCGCATTACCTGGAATTGGCCGAGCGCTTGCACGCGCCGCTCGCCGCTACCGGGCCGCATCTTTCCTGACCTTGAGCGTTCCAGGGCAGTGGCGCCGCTGCACTGTCGACCAGCCAAAAAGTGAGCACGAGCATGAGTGAATCCCCAATCCAACGGCATCGGACGGTCCGGGTAAGTGTCGGCGACATCGGTGTCGGCGGTGACGAGCCCATACGCATCCAGTCGATGACCAACACCGATACCGCCGACATCGAGTCGACGGTAACCCAATGCGCAGAGCTTGCCCGCGCCGGTTCGGAATTGGTTCGCCTCACGGTCAACAACGAATCCGCCGCGGAAGCCGTGCCGCGCATACGCGAGCGTCTCGACGCCTTGGATCTGGACGTGCCTCTGATTGGCGACTTCCACTTCAATGGCCATCGTCTGCTCAGCGACTACCCGGCCTGCGCCGAAGCCCTAGCCAAGTACCGTATCAATCCCGGCAACGTCGGCCGAGGCGAGAAACGCGACTCGCAGTTCGCCACTATGATTGAGATCGCCTGCCGCTACGATCGCCCGGTACGCATCGGCGTTAACTGGGGCAGTCTGGATCCGGACCTGGTGGTGCGCATGATGGACAGCAACGCCAGGTCCGAGCAGCCCAAGGCCGCGGAGGTGGTCATGCGCGAGGCGATGGTCGAATCCGCCGTGGGCAGCGCACTGCGTGCCGAGGAGCTGGGTCTGCCGCGGGATCGTATCCTGCTTTCCTGCAAGATGAGCGGTGTACAGGACTTGATCGCCGTTTATCGTGCGCTGGCCCAGCGGAGCAATCATGCCTTGCATCTCGGTCTCACCGAGGCCGGCATGGGCTCGAAGGGCATCGTCGCCTCCACCGCGGCGCTGTCGGTGTTGTTGCAAGAGGGCATTGGCGACACCATTCGCATCTCGTTAACGCCGGCGCCGCGTGAGTCGCGGACGCGGGAAGTCATTGTGGGGCAGGAGATTCTCCAGACGATGGGAATGCGCTCCTTCTCTCCCATGGTTACCGCCTGTCCCGGCTGTGGGCGGACCACCAGCACCGTGTTTCAGGAACTGGCGGAGGACATTCAGACCTATCTGCGCGAGCAGATGCCGGTCTGGCGGGACAGCCACCCCGGCGTCGAGACCATGAAGGTGGCCGTGATGGGCTGCGTGGTGAACGGGCCCGGCGAGAGCAAGCACGCCAATATCGGCATCAGTCTGCCCGGCACGGGGGAGCAACCGTCCGCCCCGGTCTATGTCGATGGGCAAAAGGTTACGACGCTAAAAGGCGCCGGCATCGTCGAACGCTTCAAGGAGATGGTCGACGACTATGTAATCGAAAACTACAGCGCTCGCTGAGCCGCTGCTGGATCGGCGATGACCGGTGAAACGCGAGCCTAGCATCCTGGGCCACCAATCGAGCCCGACCCCACTGCATTCGCCTAGCGCGCTGCGCTGAGACCGGAAATGCCACATACCTATGAGTCTAATCAGGAGTCCATCGATGACAAAGACGACTTTGACCGCATTGATTATTGCGCCGTCACTGATGGCTGGACCGGCCCTCGCCGAGGATCCGATGATGGTCTCCGTGAAGCGACTGTCGCTGGAAACCGCCCAGCGAATCGCCGAGGGCGCGATCGACGCGTGCCGCGAGAAGGGCATCCAGATCGGCGTCACCGTCGTCGACCGCGACGGCGTGATCCAGACCCAGTTGCGCGACACCATCGCGGCGCCGATCACCATTCCGATCAGCTTCAAGAAGGCCTATACGGCGGTCAATTTCAACGCCGATACTTCCGCTTTGAACGAGCGCGCAAATACCCCGATCGGCCGTCTCGACTTTCTGGTCATGTCCGCAGGCGGTGCCACCGTGCAGGTGGGCGGCTCGCTCGTCGGCGGCGTCGGTGTCAGCGGGGCGCCATCGGGCGAGACTGATGAAGAGTGCGCCAAGGCGGGCGTAGCGGCGGTTCAGGACGATCTCGAGATGGCGATGTAGACGAGTCGGCGCGGCGGGCGTGCAACTGGAGCCAAATGTGCTGGTCCGAGCAGGTCGTCCTCTCAAAGCGCGCTGGGGTGGGTAGACTGGGGCAACTCCCAAAGGCCAATTCAGAAGCGGATGCTTTGCCAGGCACAAAAAGCGTTGGCGTTTGAAACAATAGCGCGCTCCAGTTGGTCACCCTAGAAAGAGTGGTTGGACGGCCCCCAGGGTGCGTCCCGCGT
>JBATTL010000432.1:0-1761 GCA_049670525.1 Thiohalocapsa sp.
GACCTGTGGCGTGGCCGTGGCTGCGACAGCGCCGCACCGTCCGGTGTCCCCACCGGTTGTGAGGCACTGGACCTTGTGCTGCCCTGGCATGGCTGGCCACCAGGCAGTTTGAGTGAGATTCTGACCAGGCACCAGGGCGCGGCCCTTGGGCTGACGTTGCCGATGCTCATCGCGTTGAGCCGCCAGCCGCGTTGGCTGTTGCTGGTAGATCCCCCCCATGTGCCCTTTGCGCCGGCTTTGGCTGCCCAGGGTCTCGACCTGCGCCGGCTCGTCATCGTACAGGCCGGCGACGAGACCGCCTGGGCCATGGAACAGGCACTGCGCTCCGGGGCCTGTGCCGCGGTGCTGGGCTGGTATGACCAGCGCCAGCAACGTCGTCACTGGCCCGCTGGAACGTTGCGCCGGTTGCAATTGGCGGCCGATACTGGTGGTGCGCTGGCGATCCTGGTGCGCGAACCCGAGGCTGCTGCCCGGTCGTCTCCGGCCGCACTCCGCCTGAGTGTATCGTCGGCCGGCTCCGAACTCGTCGTCACCCTCCTCAAGCAGCGGGGCGGACGCCCCGGCACAGAGATCCGCATCAGTACAGATGCGGCCAACGATATGTCATGCCCGACAGCCGATACTGCCGACTCGGTGTCGCGCATGCCACACTTCAGGCGCCGTGCCGCGGACCATAGCCCCCTCAGGGTTCAAACCTCGACACGTGCGGTGCGGTAATGAACTGGCTCGCGTTACACCTCCCGGCGCTGTCGCTGGAGGTCTACGAGCGTGGCTCCCAGACCGCGTTGCCATTAGCGATCAGTCAACGCGAGCGACTGATCGCCAGTAATCAGCTGGCCCGGGCCCGAGGCGTACACCCCGGCCTGGCGGAGAGCGCCGGCCGGGTATTGATTGCGGATCTGCGCATCCTGCCACGCAATGAGAACGCCGAGCGTTCGGCTCTGGAGCGCCTCGCTTCCTGGGCTATGTGCTTCAGCGATCAGGTCAGTCTGGAGCCGCCGCGGTCCTTGGTGTTGGAGTCCGCACGCAGTCTGCGTCTGTTCGGCGGTGCGGATGCATTGCACCGCCGGGTGGCGGACGGCGTCGCCGGACTCGGTTATCGAGCGCATTGCGTTCTGGCGCCGACGCCTGCCGGCGCACTGGTGCTGGCGACGGCCGGCGCCGATGGTCCGGTGCCGGACATCGACGCCCTGCGCCGGATATTGTCGGTCTTGCCAGTCAGTGCGCTCGGCAGTGACAAGCTCGTCCTTGGATTCGATCGGCGAGCGCTGGAAGATCTGGCGCGCATGGGTCTGAAACGTGTCGGAGACCTGCTGCGTCTGCCGAGAGGTGGCTTTGCGGAGCGTTTCGGTATCGAACGGCTGCATCAGCTCGACCGTCTGCTCGGTGAGCGCGAGGACCCGCGCCGACCATTCATACCGCCGGCCCGTTTTCGAGCCGAGCTGGAATTGCCCGCCGACGTGCCTGATGCTGCCGCTCTGGTATTCGCCGGCCGGCGCCTGCTCGACGAACTCGGCGGCTTTCTGCTCGCGCGCCAGGCCGGCGTGCAGCGGTTGACCTGGCTGCTCTATCACGCCGGTGGTCATACTGACGAGGGGCCGACCCGCTTTCGGCTCGGTTCGGCGCGGCCGGAGCGCGACCCGGAACGTTGGCTGGAACTGCTGCGCGGGCGTCTGGAACGACTCCAATTGCCAGCCCCGGTGCGGGCCATCGCCCTTGCCAGTGAGACACTGCGCCCACTGGCTCCGACCAATGCCGAAC
>JBATTL010000433.1:0-15010 GCA_049670525.1 Thiohalocapsa sp.
CCGTTGAAGTCCGCGCCGGCGACGTTGGCGCCACGTAAGATGGCGCCTCCGAGTACCGCGTGGGTGAAGTCGACTTCAGTCAGGATTGCGTTGCGGAAATTCGCGTCCTGAGCCGAGATGTTGCGCAGTCGTGCGTTGTGCAGATCGGCACCCTCGAAGTTGGCCAGATTGACCACGGTGAACCCGTCCGGATGCGCGCTGGTCAGGTCTGCATCATGCAAGCTGGCCTTGACCAGGTTGGCGTCGTTGAGGTGACTGTCGCGCAGGTCGGCGCCGCACAGGTCGGTTTCGCGCAAGTTCGCTTGGATGAACAGAGCCTTCGGTGCCGAAACATGGCACAGGTTGCTATGGGAAAAGTCGGTGCCGCGCATGTCCGCGGCCTTCAGGTTGGCCTGGAGCAGCTTGGCATTGCGTATTTCGGCATTTCGCAGATCGGCGCCCTCAAGATTGGCCTCGCTGAGGTTGGCGCCGCTCAGTACCACGGCATTCGCGGTGCGGTCCGAACCCGCCCGCACGCGGGACAAATCGGCGCCACTGAGATCGGCGTCGTTGAGGTAGGCGTTCAGCAGGATCGCACCCCGGAGCACCGCGCCGCGGAGATCGGCTTCGACCAGGTCGCTGAATTCCAGGTTCGCGTCCCGCAGATCGGCGCCGACGAGATCGGCGCCGTTCAATCGCATATCGCGCAGGTCCGCACCGATCAGTGAATTGCCGTCGATGGTCGCGAGGATCTCGCCGCTGATTTTATGTCTGATCTCGACCACGCTGCCTCCCCTCTTTGCCGATCCTGCCTCCCCTAATTCTATTAGAAATTGAGCATCTTGCCGGAAACATGGCTGGAAGCGCTGATCGTCGTCAACAGAGCGAAGTCGCGTCGCGATCGGCTATGCTATCGGCCCCGCCTAAGGCGGCGGCTGCGAGGTTCCGCCGCACGATCAGAATACCGCCCAAGAGGAGATTAGGATGAAGCTCGAGACACTTGCGATTCATGCCGGCTTTGAGCCGGATCCGACCACGAAGGCCGTGGCCACACCGATCTACCAGACCACCAGCTACGCCTTCGATGACACGCAGCATGGCGCCGACCTGTTCGATCTGAAGGTGCCGGGAAATATCTACACCCGAATCATGAACCCCACCAGCGATGTGCTGGAGAAACGGGCGACGGCGCTGGAGGGCGGAGTCGCCGGGCTGGCGCTCGCCTCGGGCATGGCGGCCGTGACTAATTCGATCTTTACCATCGCGCAGTCCGGCGACAACATTGTTGCGACCTCGACGCTTTACGGCGGTAGCTACAACCTGTTCGCCCATACGCTCCCGAGGCTCGGTATCGAGGTCCGGCTGGTGGCGCCCAATGACATCGACGCGATGGCCGCAAATATCGATGCCAAGACCAAGGCCGTGTTCTGCGAGTCCATCGGAAACCCGGCCGGCAATGTCGCGGATCTGGGTGCCATCTCGGATATGGCCCACGCCCATGGCGTGCCGGTCATCGTCGACAACACGGTGCCGAGCCCCTATCTGTGTCGTCCCTTCGAGCACGGCTGCGACATCGTCGTGCATGCGCTGACGAAATACATGGGTGGGCATGGCACGACGATCGGCGGCGTGCTCGTCGACTCCGGCAAGTTCCGCTGGGCGGAACAGGCCGAGCGCTTTCCGATGCTCAATGAGCCGGATGTCTCTTACCATGGTGTTGTCTATACCGAGGCCCTCGGCCCGGCGGCCTATATCGGCCGTGCCCGCGTCGTGCCGCTGCGCAACATGGGCAGCGCCATCTCGCCGTTCAACAGCTTCTTGATCTTGCAGGGTATCGAGACGCTGCCCGTTCGCATGGACCGCCACTGCGAGAACGCCGTCGCCGTTGCCAATTACCTCAACGATCACGCCAAGGTCGAATGGGTGCGCTACGCGGGCCTGCCGGATAGCCCAGACTACGCCTTGGTGCAGAAGTACATGGATGGTGGCAAGGCCAGTTCGATTCTGTCCTTTGGGATTAAGGGGGGCAAAGCAGCCGGTGCGCGCTTCATTGATGCGCTGCAACTCGCTGTTCGTCTGGTCAATATTGGCGATGCCAAGACGCTGGCCTGTCATCCGGCAACGACAACCCATCGACAGCTTTCCCCCGAGGAAATGGCCACGGCTGGCGTGTCGGAGGATCTGGTCCGCCTGTCCGTGGGTATCGAGCACATCGATGATATCATCGCGGACCTCGATCAGGCGCTTGTGGCAGCGGGCTGATCTTGCCGTTGATTCTGGGTGGTTTGCGCCCAGAATCAGCGGTTTCTGACAGGGTGTCGCATCGGATGCCCACCATTGGGCCTCAATCGGACCTAAGCACTCAGGCGATTTCCATCAAATTTGATACCAGCTTCATACCAGCTGGCTATTCTTTTCACCCGCCTTTGGTGTCGCGCGAACAGTTGCATAGCACGGCAATGTGCCTGTTGGCACCCCGTGAAGGGGAACAGGAATACCAACCTGGTAAGAAAACCTGCGGCAATCTCCGAAGCTCGACTAAGACCACAGCCCCATGCGTATTCACTGTCTGCAACATGTCCCTTTCGAAGGCCCGGCACGTATCGCGCATTGGGCGGTGGATCGGGGGCACGCGCTCAGTATCAGTCACCTGTATGCAGGCGATGTGCTGCCTGACCTCGACGCCTTTGACCGCCTCCTCGTCATGGGAGGACCCCTGGGCGTCGCCGACGAGGCCGAGCATAGTTGGCTCACCCATGAAAAGGCGCGGATCGAGGACGCGATCGGCGCGGGCAAGTCCGTGGTTGGTATCTGCCTCGGTGCCCAGCTGGTCGCGGAGGTGCTTGGGGCTCATGTCCATCCGAACCCCGTCAAGGAGATCGGATGGTTTCCGATTGAGTTCAACGACGCGGAACGGGCAACCTCGCTGTGCGACGGGCTGCCGCCGCAGATCGAGGTCTTTCACTGGCATGGAGATACCTTCACGCTGCCACCTGGTGCGCTTCGTCTGGCGCGCAGCCATCACTGCGAATAACAGGCGTTCCTAATACGACGATCGTGTGCTGGGGCTTCAATTTCACCTGGAAACCACACCCGATAGCGTCGCGGCGATCTGCACACATTGTGCCGCCGAGTTGATGCCGGCCGCGGCGGTTCAGTCCGCGGCTGAGATCCGCTCCGCCGACGTCGGCACCTATGCGACCATCAACCTGATGTTGGAGGCTTTGCTCGATCGGTTGCCGGAGTAGAACCAGGCGCCGATTGCGGCAGGCATGAACCCTTGATCGGTGCGTCCATTCGCGCGCCCGAAGCGGGGTTGGTAACCATGGCATGACTTTGGAACTCCGAATACGCTGCGGTTGGTGTGGAATCGATCCACTCTACGTCGCCTATCACGACGACGAGTGGGGTGTGCCAGTGCACGACGAGCAGCGACTGTTCGAATTCCTCATCCTGGAAGGTGCCCAGGCTGGTTTGAGTTGGCTGACCGTCCTGCGCAAGCGTGAGGGTTACCGCAGGGCCTTCGATGGTTTCGATCCCACACGCATGGCTCATTACAACGACATGGACATCGCCCGCCTGCGCGCGGACAGTGGCATTATTCGTAATCGACTCAAGATCGATGCGGCCGTCGGCAACGCACGTGCCCTGCTGGACCTTTACGACACTGGCAGAACCTTGGCGAAGACCTTGTGGAATCACGTCGACGGTGAGCCGCGCCAGAACCGATGGGGCCATCTTGAACAGGTGCCGGCAACGACTCCGGAATCGGACGCAATGAGCCGCGAGCTCAAGAGTCTCGGTTTCCGCTTCGTCGGTCCGACGATCTGCTACGCACTGATGCAGGCCACCGGCATGGTCAACGATCACACCAGCGATTGTTTTCGGCATCAGGAACTGTCTAGCCCGATCTGAGGCGTGACGGGAACGAAGTGCCGCGACGCGGGCCTAACATGCCGTTTGGGGAAGCAGCCGCGCCAGCGAGCCCAGTTCGCCCGACGGGCTGCCCGGCTGCTTCAGATTTTCCGACCGCTTTTTGCGCGAGACCTGGTTGCTCGCTGCATATTCGGCGCCGGCGCTTGCCGGGATCGATGACGCAGCCAGCCTTCGAACGAACAACGAACGACCAATGAACCGAACGACCATTATCACTTCCGCTGCCACCTTTGCCGTCGGTCTGCTGACCGGTGCGCTGGTATTTTCCCAATCACCGCCGACGGCTTCGGATGAGCCGAACTCATCCGCACCGAAGTCGGTCCTTCCCGAGGACAATGCGTCCAACATGGCGCCAGAGACGAGGATCGCTGTCGTTGGTGAAATCGAAGATGCGGACGCAGGGCTCGAGCCGGGGCCAGACCGGGAACGGACACCGCCCGAAGTCGAAGTGCTGCTTGCCCGCATCGACGACATCAGCAATGGTTGGGGCCGCATGCAGGCGGAACTCGCGCAGTTGCGCCAGCGTATCGGTCAACTGGAGCAGCAAGGCAGCGAGCCCCAGGCGACGGATGGTGGTGCCGATTCGCGCCCGAGCCGGCCTAGAACTCAGGAGGAGCAGCGCGACGCACTGCTGCGTGCAGGCGTTCGCGCCGACCTGGCCGAGGATATCCTGTGGCGCCGCGCCCAGGTGTCATTGGAAGAGCTCGATCTCAGGGATCAGGCTGCCCGGGAAGGCTGGCTTAATACGAACCGATTCCGCGATGAAATGCGCAAGATCAACGAGCAACGCGTATCCATTCGCGATGAGATCGGCGTCGACGCCTATGACAGCTATCTGTTCCAGACGGGCCAGAACAATCGCGTGCTGGTGGACTCTGTGATTCCCGGCTCCGCGGGCGAGGACAGCGGCATGCTGCCTGGTGATGTCATCGAACGCTATGGCGAGCTCCCGGTCTACGACTTCCGGGACCTTCGCGATGCCACGAGCGACGGCGAACGCGACGAACTGGTGCCGGTCATTGTGCGCCGCAGCGGCGAGCGCGTCGAACTCTTGCTGCCCCGCGGACCGATCGGTATCGGACTGGATGCGACACGGCTCGATCCTCGAGGTTGAGTGCGAACGATCGGCGCTGATCGCTCGCTGGGCGGGCCGCGTTCTGTGTTCAGCTTTGCGTCGGCGGTATCGGGGATCAGCCGTGCTCGCTGCCGGCAATCGCATACCAGAGATGGGCGGTGCCGATCAAACCATAGAGCCAAAGCAGGCCGGCGCTGATGTCATGGTCGTGCATGTCTGCAAAGACGAGGTTCACCAGGACGACGCCGAGCAACAGATAGGCGCCCATCAGTCCCGCGAATAGCCGACCTGGCGCGCGTCGGGGTCGCAGCCAGCGTAGCCACAGGATCAGCTCAAGGCCGAGGACAACGAACGGCCAAAGCAGGGTGCGCAAGCCGAACGGGCCCTCGTCGGACAGAATTTGGTCGGCCATCGCGATGTGCCGAAGCGCCTGCCAGGCACAGAGTACGATCAGCAGCCAGACGGACAACCTGAGCACCAGCCGAGTCAGGCTGCGCCCCGATGCGACACTGCCGTCGGTTGAAACCTGCCACTTCCGTGGTGCCATAGCGGGTGATGCCTTGCCGGTGTGCGTTGATGCGGGTCTTATCGCCGCAGTTCGACGCAGTATAGCGGTGCTCCAGTTCCTGGTTCCGTTCGTGTTGATGGGCTGGGGCGTGCTGGGGCGTGTTGGGGGAGCGCAAGCGCCTTCAACCACGCGCCATTTTCCGGATTGTATCCTTGGTTAATCGCCTGCACAGTATGCTGAACGGCCAGAGCGCACTACCGCGCCAGCGCAGCCAAGTGGTTATTTCGATGGAAGATCTGACGCTGGACCAACGCCTCTTGATGACGCGCCGTGTCACGCGCCTGCTGGAGAGCTGGAATCTCAGCGCGCAGGATATGATCGTTCTGCTGCAACTGCCGGAGACTGTCAAGGCCCGCAACTTCTCGCGCTTTCGCGATGAGCAACCCTTCCCGGATGATGTCAACGTCTATCGCCGTGTTGTGTACCTGCTGCGAATCGACGAGGCCTTGGGAACCTATTTCCCCCGCAATCCAGACATGCGCGATCTGTGGGTCAAGCGGGGCAACAAGCAGTTTGGCAAGCGCGCGCCCATCGCGGTGATGGTGGAGGATGGCGAGAGCGGTCTGATCGCGGTGCTATCGCACCTGGACTGCACCTTCGCCTGGGATCTCACCGGGTCCAGGAGCGAATACAGCGTCGACGCGAACTGAGCATGCCGCGCATCGCCCACTTCAGAATTGACCCAGTCGCCGCTCTCCGCCCAGTCGCGGCTCTCCGATGGCGTTCCCCTGTTCAGGGTTTGAAGTTCGGATAGAACAGCTGCTGACCGTCCACCTGATAGGCAGCGATGGCTGCCTGTCCCTCGTCGCCCAATATCCAGTCGATAAAGGCCTGGCCAGCCTCTGTCTTCACCCTGGAATGCTTATCCGGATTCACCAGGATCACGCCGTATTGGTTGAATAGGGTGGGGTCTCCCTCGACCAATATTGTGTAGTCACCCTTGTTGCCGAAGCTGATCCAGGTGCCGCGATCGGTCATCGTGTAGGCGCCCATACCGACGGCAGCGTTCAGCGTCGCACCCATGCCCGAGCCGGTCTCACGATACCACTGGCCGCTGTCCTCGGTCGGGTCGACGCCGGCCGCCTCCCACAGTGCCTGTTCCTTTTTGTGGGTGCCCGAGTTGTCACCGCGGGACGCGAACAGGGCGCTGGTGTCGGCGATGGTCTTTAGTGCCGCGGTGACTTCCTTACTGCCGCCGATCTTTGCAGGGTCGGCCGCGGGGCCGACGATGACGAAGTCGTTGTACATGACGTCGAAGCGCTCGACGCCGAAACCATCCGCCACGAACTGCTCCTCCGCCGGCTTGGCATGCACCAGCAGCACATCGCCGTCGCCGTTCTCGGTGTTCTTGATGGCCTGGCCCGTTCCCACCGCGACCACGTTGACCTGGATACCGGTTTTGTCCGTGAACTGAGGTAGGACTGCGTCATAAAGACCCGAATTGGCCGTGGACGTGGTGGATTGCAGAATGATCGATTCTTCCGCTGTTGCCAGGCCTGAACCGGCGCCCCACAGCCCCGCGCTGGCTAACATTAGGCATTGCAACTGTTGCATCGCATTGTTCTTTGGTCCCACGTTTAGTTCCTTTTCGCCTGCTCAGTGGTTCGTCTTCGATGTTCGCGGCCGCCTTCTGCAATCGCATCCCAGCCGGCGGGTTGCCGAGATGACGAGGAAGCTAATGCATGGGTAGGCATGAAGCATGCGTTGTCGGTGTCCAAAGCGCTCAGCGGCGACCTGTTACTGTTCAGAATACGAGCCGGCCGCTCAGGTAGTCCGCGGCCGCCTGGGACGCTGGATCCTGGAAGAACCGCTCCGCGTCTGTCTGCTCGGTCACCTTGCCATGATTCAGGAACAGGACCTCGTCGGCGAGTCTGCGCGCCTGGCCGAGGTCGTGGGTGACGAACAGGATCTTGGTGCCGTCCCGATGGGCGGCCAGCACCAGGCGCTCGATCGCGGCGGTTGCCGACGGGTCGAGGCTCGCCGTTGGCTCGTCAAGGAGCAGCAATTCCGGCTCGGTCGCCAATGCACGCGCCAGTGCCAAACGTTGCTGCTCGCCGCCGGATAGGAGTCGCGCCGGCTGTTGGGCTCGTTCGGCCAGGCCCACGAACCGGAGTAACTCGTCGCGCCGAGCCGGATCCCGTCTTCCGCGGACATGCAGTGCGAAATCCAGGTTGGCGCGCACGGAGCGGCGCAGCAGCACCGGACGCTGAAAGACCATTGCCTGACGGCGGCGCAGGGCCTCGCCGTCGGCGGTTCCTCCGTGCCAGCGGATCTCGCCGTTGCTGGGTGTGAGGAGACCGTGCAGCAGGCGCAGCAACAAGCTCTTACCAGCGCCGTTCGGACCCATCACGACTGTCAAAGGGCCGGGTCTCAGGGTCAGGTATAACTCGTCAATGAGACGGAGGCCGTCCGCCTTGTAGGTGATTCCCCGGACTTCGAGCGGAAGCAGCGGCGGTGCATCGTCCAAGACTGCCTCCGAGTTCGCGCTGTTCGGTGGCTTGGATTTCAATGCGCTCGCCTCATCCATGAGCTTGGCTCGCCCCGCTCTTCAGACTCATGACCAGCGCGTTGACGATCAGTGCCAGCGATAACAGGACGATGCCCAACGCCAGCGCCAGCGCCAGGTTGCCTTTGGATGTCTCCAGGGCGATCGCGGTGGTCATCACCCGTGTCAGATGGTCGATGTTGCCGCCGACGATGATCACCGCCCCGACCTCGGCGATGGCGCGTCCAAACCCGGCCAGTGCGACGGTCAGCAGGGCATAACGGGCGTCCCAGAGCAACGCGCGTACGGCTGCTCCTCGGGGGACGCACAGGGAGCGGAACTGCTCGTCGTACTCCCGATTGAGCTGCTCAACGACCTCGCGGGTCAAGGCCGCGACGATGGGCGTGATCAGGACTGTCTGGGCAATGATCATCGCCGTGGGCGTGTACAGTAGCCGCAGCCAACCCATGGGGCCGGCGTTGGAGAGCATCATGTAAACCAGCAGGCCCACCACCACCGGCGGCAGTCCCATCATCGCGTTCAACGCGATAATCGACGCGCCGCGTCCCGGAAACCGTGCGGTTGCGATCAACGCCCCGAGCGGCAGACCGATCGCACAGGAGAATGCCACCGCGGCGAGACTCACTCGCAGCGACAGCATAACAATCTCGATCAGGTCGGGGTCCGCCTGCAGGACAAGCCCAAAGGCCAGCGTAAAGGCTTCGCCAAAATTCTGCATCGGCTGCCTGGTGGTGGTCGTTCTTAGTCGACCGCGGAGCCTGCATGATTTCGGGTGTCCATGCAACAAGGGCCTAACGACATGGCGTTGCGTTCCCGGAGAACCTTGATACGGACGATCGCGGGATCGCGAGCCGTTGAGATCTCACTAAGGCGATTTCTGTCAACTTTCATCCGTGTGCCGCAGCAATGCGGCTTTGGTCGGCAAGGAGCTGGCCGGGCAGCACGAGAAGCTGCCGAAGCGATGGCGGAACCGACCCGCCGGAGTCTCCCTGCAGGGGTCGGCTCCAAACCACCCTCGAGCGGCCTTGGCTGAAGACCGTGGTCGTGAGCGTCGGGGGAGAAGGCGCATCCAGGTGGTGCGTCAGGTGTGCATCGAGAAGGTTTGTGATTCCAAAACGCCTGGTCTGGGAAGCGTACCAGCGCGTAAAGGCCAACCAAGGATCGGCAGGGATTGATGCGGTCTCAATCGAAGCCTTCGATCAAGAGCGCAACAGCCATCTGTACCGGATCTGGAATCGGCTGTCTTCCGGGAGCGACTTCCCGCCGCCTGTGAAGGCGGTGCCGATCCCGAAGAAATCCGGCGGCACGCGGATACTCGGCGTGCCTACTGTGGGCGATCGCATCGCCCAGACGGCGGCAGCCATGGTGCTGGAACCCTTACTCGAGGCGGTGTTTCACACCGACTCCTACGGCTACCGGCCGGGCAAATCTGCGCATGATGCGCTCGCCGTCACCCGCCAGCGCTGCTGGCAGTCTGACTGGGTCTTGGAGGACGACATCCGCGCGCTGTTCGATGAAATCGATCATTCCCTGTTACTCAAAGCACTGCATCATCACTGCGATGAACGCTGGGTGTTGCTCCATGTGGAGCGCTGGCTGAGCGCCCCGATCCAGGGGCCGGACGGAGCCGCGCGTGTGCGCACGAAGGGCGTCCCGCAAGGGGGTCCGCTGTCGCCCATCCTCGCCAATCTGTTCCTGCACTACGCCCTGGATCACGGGCTCGAACGCCACCATACGGACATCCCGTTCTGCCGCTACGCCGATGATGGCATTCTCCATTGCAAGACGGAAACCCAAACCCAGCAGTTGCGTCAGCAACTCGCTGAGCGCCTACAGGACTGCGGCCTGGAGAAGCAACCGCGGAAGACGCGGGTCGTGTACTGCAAGGATAGCCGACGAACACAATCCTACGAGCACATTCAGTTCGACTTCCTTGGCTACAGGTTTCGGCCAAGGCGCGTCGCCTCTCGCCGTGGGCCTATCTTCACCGGGTTTACCCCGCCGGTGAGCCGACAGGCGATGAAGGCCATGTGTCAGTCGCTACGGCAACGGCGGTTGTTCAAGCACAGTGAGCTGTCCGTAGACGAGCTCGCCGCGCTGCTCGCCTCCCCGATACGCGGCTGGATGGCGTACTACTGTCGCTTTCGTGGATCGGAGTTCCAAGCGGTCGCTGACTATATCGACCACTCCATCGTTCGTTGGGCCATGCGGAAATACAAACGCTTGCGTGGTCACAAATAACGGGCATTCGCCTGGCTCGATCGCCTCAAGCGCAAGTCGCCGGCACGCTTCCCGCATTGGTGCGGGCGCGGCGACTTCGCGGTTGGAACAACAGGAGCCCGGTGAGTCGAGAGGCTCACGCCGGGTTCTGCGAGCGGCTGAGGGGGCAGTTCCCTCGGCCGACTCAACCAGCTGACTTGTCTTGACGCCCGCCTACTGTGTCGGACCGACGCGCGCATAGCCTGCTATGCGCGCGCCGGCCCTCCTTGAAGGCGAACCTCAATCCGGCGTCATCTGGGACGAGATTTTCCGGCAACCGCTAAGGATCGGGCGCTGCTGGCAAGGCCATGACAAAGCGCACGAAGCCCGCGCCGGAGGCGGCCGTGATTTCGCCGCCATGGGCCAAGACGATAGACTTGACGATGGCGAGTCCGAGCCCAGCGCCTTCGTGCTGTCGGCTGCGCGCGCGATCGGCACGGTAGAAGCGATCGAATAGACGAGACAGTTGTCGGTGCGGGATGTCCTGGCCAGGATTCTCGATACTGACCCGTACTTTCGACGACGCATCCTTCAGCAAATGGACCCGCACCTGCTGTCCCGCCCCGGCGTGTTGGATGGCGTTGCCGAGCAAATTGGTCAGCGCGCGGCGCAGCATCAGCGTGTCGCCAACGGCGTGGGCGCTGCCGCCCAAGACAAGGGACACTTCCCGTTCCTCCGCCCAGGCGTCGAAGTAATCGAACAGGGCCATTACCTCGGCGGTCAGATCGACGACATCCCGGGCTGGGCGCAGCAGGCCATTGTCGGCCTGGGCGAGGAACAGCATGTCGCCGATCATTCGCGCCAACCGCTCGTATTCTTCGAGGCTGGAGTAAAGGACCTCGCGGTACGCATCCGCGCTGCGCTCAGCACCGAGCGCAACCTGGGTCTGAAGAGTGAGATTGGAGATTGGTGTACGCAGCTCGTGAGCAACATCCGCGGAGAATTCGGACAAGCGTCGAAAGCCGTCTTCCAGGCGCTCGAGCATTGCGTTGAAGGCATTCACCAGGGTCTTGATCTCGGCCGGAACGCCAGTCTCGGGTAGACGTGCGCCAAGTCGCGTGACGTCCAGGTCCACCGCCAATGCGGTCACGCGCCGCAGCGGCTGAAGTCCAGTTTGCGTGACGGCCCAGCCCAGCAGGGCGGCCGCTGCCGCGGCGAGCACGATCGCTAGCCCCAGAATGCGGCGGAACGCGCCAATGAACCGTTTGTGATTGCTGATATCCAGTCCGATGGCGACGGTCGCCGGTCCTGATGCTGCCGGCCCGATCGGCCGGTGCGCGATCAGGCCACGAAACTGTCGCTCGCCGTGCTTGCCGCCAGTCGTACCGACCTGATTCCGCGGCAGACGTTGCTGCTTGTTCCCCGAACGGTCGGTCAAGGTGCGCCGGGATCTGGCTGGTGCCGTGCGCGAAAAGCAGCGAGCCGTCTGCCGCCCGGACCCTCAACGCGAGACCCGGATGTCCGACCAGCGCCTCGTTGAGCTGTCCCGACAGGCCATTTAGCGCCGAAGGCGTTTCGGCCGTCGCAAGCAGATTATCGACGAGCGCGAGTTTGCCCTCGATCTCGCCTCGGTCCATCTCCTGAAAGTGCATGACGACAGCGCGCTCCAGCGTCCAGCCGAGAGTGAACAGCACCGCGGCCGTGCAAAGTGCAAACAGCAGACTGAGTCGGGCGGTGAGCGACATTGCCGTTATGCCGATTCATCCAGCACATAGCCCATGCCTCGCACCGTGCGGATCAGTCGAGGCTCGAAGCCGGTGTCGATCTTCAAGCGCAGCCGGCGAACGGCGTCATCGACCACATTGGTGTCGCTGTCGAAGTTCATGTCCCATACCGACGATGCGATCAGTGAGCGTGGGAGCAGCTCGCCGCGGTGGCGCATGAAAAATTCCAGCAGCGCATGTTCCTTGGCGGTCAGCTCGACGCGTTGCCCCGCGCGCCAACAGCTCGGCGAACGCGAAGGGCTTGACCAGATAGTCGTCGGCGCCCAGGTCGAGGCCCTTGACGCGGTCTTCCACCTGATCGCGCGCGCTCGGGAATAGCACTGGCAGATCGCGATCCGGTTGGCGCAGCCCTTCCAGTACCTGCCAGCCGTCGAGCCCCGGCAGCATCACATCCAGGATCACCAAATCGTGCTCGCCGCCGGTGCTCAGCGGCAGGCCATCCCAGCCATCGCGGACCAGATCGACGACATAGCCCGCTTCGCTCAGGCCTTGGCAAAGGTAGTCGCCGGTCTTGGGCTCGTCCTCGATGATCAGAATCTTTATCCAATGCCTCTCTTGACGCGTACGCCAAACGCGCATCGCCGCTCGGTGGTCCGTTTCGGCGCGGATGACAAGAACGTCATTTTGGTGTCAGCCGCCTGTTGGGTGGGACAGTCCAGACTTGTCCTCAACAGCAAGATGTTGCCAACCGCCCCTGGGGCAAGCGCCGGAGTGGCGCCGATCGATGTATCCACTAAGCAGGAGTAGAGACATGAAGATCCAACCGGCAATCCTCGCGCTGACCTTCCTGGCGACCATCGCTTCCGCCGAGCACGCTTATCAGGGTCTCGCCGAGGGCAATCCGGACTTGGGCGAGCGCCATCAACCGGCTGACGCGGCTACTACGGGCGGCGGTGCGGACAGTTTCGACTTCCACCATGGCCTGTCCAGCCCCGACCTGTCACCGCCGCCGCGCTCCCCTGATTCATCCGTGAAGCGTAGCGATAGCGGAACAGTCGATATGCACCACGGGTTGTCAGGTAATCCGGATCTGTCACCGCCGCCGCCCGCGCAGTAATCGAGGCAGTGCTTCCGCGGTCAGACGTCCGAGCGAATGGTCGCAATGCGCGAACGCATGCAGGAAATCCGTTTGACGGATGATCCTTCCGAACCTGTGGCGCTGATGGAACGTCAAATGCGCGCTCTGCGAGCGCAGACGGAGGCGATGAAGAAAACGATGGGGGGAAGCGGCATGGCGAACAAGCAAGGCAGTATGGGCATGACGGGAACAGCCCCGCACGACGACTTGGATACGCACCATGCGATGATGCAACAACACATGGAAATGATGCAGCAGCATATTAGGATGATGGACTACGGGATGGGCGATATCGAAACTGGCGCCGAATGACTGCCCCCGCGGCAGAGGGGACTGCCGTGCTCGTTGCACCGCAAACAATCGTTCCCATGAACTGGAGATGACGCTGTTTGGTACTGAGCACGCCGGCATGGGTTGGGGTGCACTATAGGATGCTCGCCGCCTTGGCGGTTCCGATCATCCTGGTCGTTCTGCTCCTGCGTCGGTTCGATATCGGCCGCAGCAAGCGCGGCAGCGCTGCTCATTGCGACGTGCGGGAGATCCTCGATAGCTGTTGTACTCGCGGCGAGATCGACGAGGACGAATATCTGCAGCAGAAGCGGGCGGATTGGCGCTCGCCGACGGTCATAAAGTCTTACTAATGGGAGAGCCCAATGACGAATCATGACCACTGCCCCGCTGCCGACGGTGGTTGCGCAACCCATTCGAGCGGCCAGACGACGGCATACGACATTGTGCCCGACGGCTACGCTGGCACGGTCTACACCTGTCCGATGCATCCGCAGGTGCGGCGCATTGCGGCGGATGCCTGTCCGCTTTGCGGTATGGGTCTGGAGCCAGAGACGGTCAGTCTCGGCGATGAGGATCATGCCGAGCTCGACGACATGATGCGGCGGTTTCGGGTCGCCGTGGTGCTCAGCGTACCGCTGGTCCTGCTCGCGATGGGTGGGATGATCCCCGGAATCGGCCTCGACGGATGGGTGGCGCATGGCGTGCGTGTCTGGCTGGAACTGGCCCTGGCGACGCCGGTGGTGCTTTGGTGCGGCTGGCCGTTTTTCCAGCGCGCCTGGCAGTCGCTGCTGACCTGGAATCTCAATATGTTCACGTTGATCGGCCTGGGCGTCGGCGTCTCCTACGTCTACAGCGTCGTCGCGGCCGTTTTCCCGCAGATCTTTCCGGCCGCGTTCCGCGATACGGGAGGGCAGGTCGGCGTTTATTTCGAGGCTGCCGCGGTCATCGTCACGCTAGTCTTGCTCGGTCAGGTTCTCGAGTTGCGTGCGCGTGGCTCCACCTCGTCGGCGATCAAGGCTCTGCTCGGGCTGGCACCAAAGACCGCCCGGCGCATCGCGCTGGACGGCTCGGAGCAGGACGTGCCGCTGGATGACGTCGCGGTCGGCGATCGTCTGCGCATCCGTCCCGGTGAGAAAGTGCCGGTGGATGGCCTGGTGTTGCAAGGGCATTCGACCGTCGACGAGTCAATGATCACCGGTGAGGCGATCCCGGTCGAGAAGGACGCCGACGACCCAGTGATCGGCGCCACCATCAACGGTACCGGGTCGCTCACTATTCGTGCCGAGCGTGTCGGCAGCGACACGCTCTTGTCCCAGATCGTGCAGATGGTCGCCGTCGCGGCACGTTCACGCGCGCCGATCCAGAACCTTGTGGACCGCGTGGCGGCATGGTTCGTCCCGTCCGTGGTGCTTGCGGCCGTTCTCACTTTCGTTGTCTGGGGCCTGTTCGGGCCCGCGCCAGCGATGACCTATGCCCTAATCAACGCGGTCGCCGTGTTGATCATCGCCTGCCCCTGTGCGCTGGGTCTGGCGACACCGATGTCCATCATGGTCGCAAGCGGTCGGGGTGCGTCTATCGGCGTGCTGTTCAAGGA
>JBATTL010000434.1:0-3613 GCA_049670525.1 Thiohalocapsa sp.
GTTTGGACTGGCTTTCTGTATCTCGCGCTGGTCAGCCAGTTGTTCGGCTTCTTTCTGTGGAACGCCGGCCTCGCCATCGGTGGCGTCGCGCGGGTCAGCCAGGCCCAGCTCGTCCAGCCGTTCGTGACCATCGGTGCATCGGCGCTGCTGCTCGGCGAGCTCATCGAGCCCGGCACGCTGGCCGTTGCCTGTGTCGTCATTGGTCTGGTCGCGGTTGGCCGGCGCATGCCGGTCTTGACGAGCCCACGGGCTGGGGCGAGGACCCCGACCTATTGTCAGAACGCCGAGGGATAGCCGATGCGTCCCGAGGTCCTGTTCATATCGACGACGCCAACGAGGGAGCCATCAAGGCCCAATATGAGCGAAGCTACCATGAAGTGTCATATAAGTTCGCGCTAATGTAAGACCAGTCCCCCTGCCTTCCTCGTCGCGCATACAGCGCACCTCGGCACGCTGAGCCTCTGATAGGGCAGGGGGCGGCCTCCGACCCGTCCGCGCTTCCGGGCGGCCTCCAGTCCCTCTCTCGTGCGCTCAGAGATGCGTTCGCGCTCGAACTGCGCGATGGAAGCGAAGACGTGAAAGATCAGGCGACCGGCGGGCGTGGTAGTGTCGATATCTTCGGCCAGTGAACGGAACCCACCGCCGTGCTCCTTGATCTCCTCCACGATGTCGAGAAGGTCACGCAGGGATCGGGCGAGGCGGTCGTACTTGGTGACGACGATCACGTCTCCGGGCCGCAAGTGATCGAGCAGACGGTCAAGTTCCGGACGCTTCCTGGTCGCACCACTGATCCTGTCCGCGAAGATGCGCTCCGCACCGGCAGCCGTCAGGGCGTCTGTCTGGGCATCGAGGAGTTGGTCGTCAGTCGAGACGCGGGCATATCCGAAGATCATGCTCCATCGTGTAAAAAACGTCCCAAAACGTCAAAGGTTTTGGCACCTGGGTTTTGTCCCGCGCAAGGGCGCGGTTTCCCGTGGAGTAGGGGAGGGGGACAAAAACGACCGAAAAATGTCTCTTCTTGGCATGTACGGCATAAAGCCGTACATTATTTATGAGAAAAATATGGAACACACCATGCAAAAAGACGCTCGTCTCGAAGCTAGGGTCACCGCTGAGGTGCATGCCTTGCTCAAACGCGCCGCCGAGATCGAGGGGCGTTCGATGACGGATTTTGTTGTGGCTGCCGCCAGTGCGGCGGCGCGTCAGACCATCGAACAGGTCGAAGTTATCCGACTGAGCCGGGAAGGCCAGGAGGCGTTTGCGACCGCACTGCTCAATCCGCCGCCGATCGCCCCGGCAATGGAACGCGCGTTCGTCAACCGTGAGCGTCTGATTGAGCCTGGATGACCCCGCCGCCTTTCACCGTAAAGCCTCTAGAGAAAGAAGACCGATCCTCATTCGCTTGCGGCAAGGGCAGCCTCGACCACTACTTCCGGACACAAATAAGCCAGGATGTCCGGCGGCAGATCGCAACGGCTTTCATCACGATCCACACGGCGACCGAAACAATTGCGGGTTTCTACACGCTCTCTGCGGCCCATGTGCCCTTCACCGATCTCAATGAGGACTGGCGCAAGAAGCTCCCGCGCTACCCAACGCTTCCCGCCGTCCTGGTCGGACGTCTGGCCATTGATCAGCACTTCCAGGGGCACGGGCTGGGCTCCGCACTTCTGGCGGATGCGGCGATCCGATCCATCCGATCCGACATCGGGGCTCACTTTCTGATCGTCGATGCGCTTGATGAGGACGCCATGCTCTTCTATCAGCACCATGGCATGCGCCGCATCCCCGGCACGGATAATCGCCTCTTCATCCCGTTGTCCGTGCTTGCGAAGCGAAGTGCTTAGGCAGGCTTTGAAATCGAGATTTTGTCCCTGAATTCTGTCCCGACCCAAAACGACCGTTTCTGTCACTCTCCTCTGCTCCCGGGCAGGGATCTTCCCGCTCTCGGACGTCCGGCGCACCACGACGCTTTTCTTCCCGCGCTGCGCGCTAAGTCACCAATACGCATGATCCGGAGTGGTCCATGATCCGCGACGACAATCCGTCGATCGGCCGGTTCGACAAGTCTTTCCTGATCCACATGATCCGGGACTTCTTCGTGCTTCTGGTCATCGTGACCGTGGTCGAGTTCTCGCTGAAGGCCGGATTGGTCTATTACAATTACCAGGCCAACGGCGCCGAAGACGCCACGATCGTCGCGGAAGACCTCGCGGAGAGCGTCCGGTCCATCATGCGAAACGAAGGCGGGCCGGTTGCGGCACGCACCCTGTACCCGATTCTCGATCGGAATTGGTCGGATCTCGGATACGCGATCGCCATCGTGCCAGCGCCGGTGACGGTGCACTCGATCGAAGCGAGGTTCGGGTTCAAACCGGAGGGCATTCCCGCGGACCATTGGCCCGACGGGCGCCACAAGGCGGCCGAACTGGACATCGTGGCCGAGGAATTCTGCCTGGGATGTCACACCCAGGCGCGCGTCGGCGAGGCCCTCGGGACTGTTGCGGTCCGGAACTACCTATCGCGCGACTTCGCTTTGTGGCTCAAGGATGTGCGTCTCACGGCCGCCCTTTCTGTCGGCAAGATCGTCCTGCATTCGTTCCTGCTGTTTCTGATCCTGCGTGCGCGGCTCGAGCCGTTGATGGAGCTTCGCGCGGTGGTCAGCAAATTGGCGCGCGCCTATGGGACGCTCGGGCATCGCGCCGAAATCCGGACCTCGGACGAGTTCGGCGTCCTGGCCCGCGATCTCAATCTGTTCCTGGACCGCATCTCCCGGATCGTAGCCGAACTGGACATTGTCCTGGCCAAGGTCGTCGCCGCCAACGACGATATCATCGCCATCCAGGGAGAATTTCGCCAGTCGATCGATCGCGTCGTTTCGGGTGTCCGACGTGTCGAAAGAGACGCCATGCTGGGCGCAAAGCGCGAACCGCGGCTCTCGAATGAATGGTTCAGCGCCATTCGCGGACAAATCGCGGCGTTGGCTCAAGCAATCGCGGATGTTGCGGAGACGGAAAGCGCCACCGACCTCCTGGACTCCCTGCGCCATGTCGTCGCCGACGCCGAAGCGCAGCTCGCCACGAACGAGATGGTGTTTCAGAGACTCGCAGATCTTGGCGACGAAAGCGAAACCCTGCAGGATTCGATGCTCGAAATGACCCGTATGGAGGAACGATTGCGCGGCATCATCGAAACCTGCAGCGGGCTCGTGCGCCGATTGCGGCCCGAGGATCGCGGCATGGGCAGCGGACCGATGACCGATTGAGTACGCCTCGGTACACTTTGGCGGTTTGGGCCAAAACCCCAACAGGCAAAAAGGCGGCTATGCTTACTATTGCATGAATCTGCGCCACTGGGCGCTGGGTAAAGAGCGCAGCGTTGTTGTCCCACCGCTTCGCGCCAATACGATCTTCAACGCGGGACCCTTTGCTGCAGCAACGATCGACGCGAGCCCCTATGGTTGCCGGAGCACAATCCTTTCTGCTTGCCGCCCTGGAGATCATGGCGGCGCTGTTCATTCTCGTGATCGGCCTCTTCACCCTCTGGGTCGTCTACGCCTTCGTCGTCGACCTCACCCAGACCAAGCAGGCGATCCGCCGCAATTATCCGGTGA
>JBATTL010000435.1:0-7581 GCA_049670525.1 Thiohalocapsa sp.
GTGCCCTTGCGCATCTTACGGAAATTCTCGCGGACACGATCGAAAATGACGATGGTGTCGTTCAGCGAATAGCCAATGACCGCCAGCACGGCCGCAAGCACCGTGAGGTCGAACTCAATCTGAAAGATGGAGAATAGGCCGACGGTGAACAGCACATCGTGGATCAATGCCGCAACGGCGCCGACCGCGAAGCGCCACTCGAAGCGCAACGCGACATAGATCAGGATACCGATCAAGGCGAACAGCACCGCGAGCCCACCCTGCTCACGCAGCTCCTCACCGACCTGGGGTCCGACGAACTCCACGCGCCGCAGCTCCACGGCGCCGAGACCGGATTCGGCGGCGACGGCGCTAAGATTGCGAACGACATCGTCACTGACCTGCGCGCTCGCCTCTTCTCCCTCGTCCGGGGCGAGCCGGATCAGAATGTCCTGACGCGAGCCGAAGTACTGAACAGTGGCGCCGTCGAAGTCATTCTCGGCAAGCGTCGCGTTGATATCGGTGACTTCCACCGGGTTTTCGTAGCCCAGCTCGATCACGGTGCCGCCGGTGAAGTCGAGGCCGAGATCGAACCCACGGAAAAGCATCGACAGCAGGCAAATCGCCAGGATTACCGCCGATGCAATCGCCGCGATGCGGCGCTTGCCCATGAAGTCGACGTTGAGCTCTCTGAGTATCTGGATGTGGGACATGCTGGCGGCTCCGTCAGATGGCGAGCTTCTGGACCCGACGGCCGCCATAGATCAGATTGATCAGGGCGCGGGAACCAAGAATAGCGGTGAACATCGAGGTCACGATGCCGATAAAGAGTGTCACCGCGAAGCCCTTGATGGGCCCGGTGCCGAAACTGAAGAGCACGATGGCCGCGATCAGCGTGGTGATGTTCGCGTCGATGATCGTGGACAGGGCCTTGTCGTAACCGGAATGGATACTGGCCTGAGGGGAGCTACCATTGCGGATCTCCTCGCGGATACGTTCGAAGATCAGCACGTTGGCGTCCACCGCCATGCCCACCGTGAGCACGATGCCGGCGATGCCCGGCATGGTCAGTGTTGCCTGCAATAGGGACAGCACGGCGACGATCATGACTAGATTCACGACCAACACAAGGTCCGCGACCAGTCCAAAGACCCGGTAGTAGAGCGCCATGAAGATGACCACGAGCACCAGGCCGATCAGCACAGAGCGGAAGCCCTGGTCAATGTTGTCCTGACCCAGGCTCGGACCGATGGTGCGCTCTTCGATGATCTCGATGGGGGCGGCGAGCGCGCCGGCACGCAGCAGCAGGGCCAGGTTGTGCGCCTCATCGGAACTGTCGAGACCAGTGGTCTGGAAGCGCCGCCCGAAAGGCTCAAGGATATTGGCGATGCTGATGACCTCTTCGGTCCGCACTCGCTCCTTGACCGGCTCACCGTCGACCATCCGCGTCAGGGTACGATTCTCGATAAAAACCACGGCCATGGGCTTGCCGACGTTTTCATTGGTCATGCTGCGCATGCGCCGCGCGCCCTGGCCGTCAAGATTCACGAACACCGCGGGTGAACCGGACTGAGAATCGAATCCGGCGGAGGCATCGGTGATCTGATCACCGGTCACGATGACCCGACGCTTGAGCAACACCGGGCGGCCGTCGCGTTCGCGGTAGAGCGCGGATCCCACCGGCACGCGACCCTCAACCGCGTCCTGAACATCATGTTCCGAATCCACCAGTCGGTACTCCAACGTCGCGGTGGCGCCGAGTAGTTCCTTCAACCGGGCCGGGTCCTGGGCGCCAGGCAACTGCACGACGATGCGTCGGTCGCCCTGACGCTGGATTATGGGTTCAGCAACGCCGAGGGCGTTGACGCGGTTGCGCAGCGTGGTGATGTTCTGCTCCAGCGCGAAGTTCTTCACCTGCTGCTGCTGTGCCGGCGGCAGCGCGGCGTAAGCGAACCAGTTGCCGTCCAACTCGCCACCGGTCACGGTCAGGTCGCGAAACTCGCGGCGAATAATCTCTTCGGACTGGTCCCGCGTGGCCTCATCCTTGAAACGAACAGCGACGCGATCCTGCTCTCGCGTCACGGTTAAGTAACGGATCTTCTCTTTGCGCAACTCGGTGCGGATGTCCCCGGTGTACCGCTCCAGGGCCTGGGCCACGGCGGCATCCATGTCGACATCGATCAGCACGTGGATGCCGCCACGCAGATCAAGACCCAGAAACATCGGTTGCGCTCCGAGAGCCTCCAGCCAGCCGGGCAGGTCCGGCGCGGTGGTGAGCGCGTGGTTATAGCGGTCGGACAGAGTCTGGGTCATGACTTCCTGACCGCGCAACTGCTCGGATGGCGTCGTGAACCGCACCAGGAGCTTCTCTCCTTCGCGTGTCTCGACAGCTTTCACCGGCACGCCGGCATTCTCCATCGCCGCTTTTATCTCGCCGATACTGGCCGCGTCTACCTCGACATCACGGGTGCCCGTGACCTCGATGGACGGATCCTGAGAGAACAGGTTCGGCAGTGCGAATAGCAGCCCGACCAGGATAGCGGTCAGGATCAGCAGATTCTTCCACAGCGGGTAATGATTCATCGCGGATGTTCCTGACAATGCGGGACCGGCGTGCGCGGACAGCGCTCAGACACCCGCGACGGCAATGCGGTGCGCGGGCGCGTGACCGTCGGGATATGAGGTGTGTCACTGCGCGCCCGGAGCCATCCGGACGCGCGGCACCGGGAGTCTACAGCTCTTTAAGCGAGCCCTTCGGCAGCACCGCTTCAACCGCCTGACGGCGGACCTTGACGACCACTTTGTCGGCGACCTCAACCTCGGTAAAGCTCTCGCCAAGATCCACGATGCGCCCGGCGACGCCACCCATGGTGACGACCTCGTCGCCCTTCGACAGGCCCTCCACCAATGCCTTGTGCTCCTTTTGGCGCTTGATCTGTGGACGGATCATCAGAAAGTAGAGAATGACGATCAGGCCGATCGGAAAAAGGAGGCCGAGCAGCGAGTCGGTGGCTGTCCCGCCGCCCTGGGCCATGGCGTCAGAGATAAAAAAGCTCATAGCGAATCCTCAATGTCACGCCGGGCCTTGAGACCGGCGGATCTGTTGATGACGAATCTGTGTTTGTTCGAAAATTCAGCCGCGCATTATCGCACATCCCGGCGCGCGAAGAAGTCTGCGACGAAGGCATCGAGCCGACCGGTGTCGATTGCTGCGCGTAGTCCGCGCATCAGCGACTGGTAATAGGTGAGGTTGTGAATGGTGTTGAGCCGCGCACCGAGCATCTCATTGCACTTGTCGAGATGATGCAGATAGGCACGACTGTAGTTGCGGCAGGTGTAACAGCTACAGTCCGAGTCCAGCGGATCAGTCGCTTTTTTGTGGACCGCATTGCGGATCCGAACCGTGCCCGCATGCGTAAACAGGTGGCCATTGCGGGCGTTACGCGTAGGCATCACGCAATCGAACATGTCGATGCCGCGCTGCACGCCAGCGACGATATCCTCGGGCGTACCGACGCCCATCAGGTAACGCGGATGGTCGCGCGGAAGCCGCTCGGCCAGGAAATCCAAAACCTTCAGGCGTTCGTCCCGCGGTTCCCCGACGGACAGACCGCCAATCGCGTAACCGTCGAAGCCGATCTTGAGTAACCCCTCAAGGGATGCAGCACGAAGATCCGTGTACATGCCACCCTGGTTGATACCGAACAGCGCGGACGGGTTGTCGCCATGAGCCGTCCTGCACCGGGAAGCCCAGCGCAGGGACATCTCCATGGATACGCGAGCCTGGTCCAAGGTGGCCGGATAGGGCGTGCAGTCATCAAAGACCATGACGATATCGGAGCCCAGAGACCGCTGCACGGCCATCGACTCCTCCGGACCCATGAACAACGGGCTTCCATCCACCGGCGATCGGAAATTCACGCCCTGCTCAGTGATCTTGCGCAACTCGCCCAGACTGAAGACCTGAAACCCGCCAGAGTCGGTCAGAATGGGTCCGTGCCAATGCATGAAGTCGTGCAGATCGCCATGGGCGACGATGACGCCTGTCCCAGGACGCACCATCAGGTGAAAGGTATTCCCCAGAATGATTTGGGCACCCGTCGCCTCGACATCCTCCGGGGTCATTGCCTTGACGGTGCCATAGGTGCCCACCGGCATGAAGGCAGGCGTATCCACCGTGCCGCGCCCGAAGGTCAGCCGACCGCGGCGGGCCGCGCCTTCGGTCGCGAGCAGTTCAAAGCGCATCCTCAACTCCGACCCCGTTGTCGATCTGGACGTCCAGCCAGCGCTCGAGTTCGATCAGATCCGACACCTCGCACTCCGGCGGCGTGAGCGCCGCGGGCCATTCGATCCGGTCGCGATTAACCCAGATCGCCCGCAACCCGATACGGCGGGCGGCGTCGACGTCACGCACCGGATCGTCGCCGATGTGCAGCGTCTGATCGGGACCAATACCAGCCCATTGCATCGCGAGTTCGAACAGAGCGGGATCGGGTTTCGCGGCGCCGGCCTCGGCCGCAGTCAGGGAGCGGTGAAAGGCGTCGGACAGCGGCGTGTTCTGAATCTCGGCGTTGCCATTGGTGACGGATACCAAACAGTAGCGTTCCCGCATCCACTCCAGCACAGGGCTCACGTCATCATAGGGCTCGACCCGATTGCGTTGCTGCTGGAACAGCGCCATCGCCTCGTCCGCCAGGGACCGCGAATAGCCGAACTCGTCCATCAGCGCGCGCAATGAGAGCAGGCGCAGCGCGGTGACATCATGCGCGATCTCGGGACATTCTCGCATTAGACGCGCACGGTGGGCACGCAGGCTATCGTTATCGTGGACAGCGGTGAGCCGCGGCGCCTGTCCCGCGAGCCAGCGGTAGAGCGCATGCTCAGCGTCACGGATAACGGGCCCGCAAGGCCAAAGGGTGTCGTCGAGATCGATGGTGATGAGGCGAATGCGCTGGCCGGAATGCATGGTGAACCCGTGGGATTTTCGGAGACCACCAACCGCCGTCGATAACAGCAGAGTGGTGGTCGGTTGCCGCGACGCGTCCAATGGCCGGCTTGGCAATGCGCGCTCGGCGCCCAATTTTGCACTGACCGGGCGGCCGGCGAAAGCCGCCTCTTCCACAATTGCCAACAAGCCAAGCGAGGCCGCGTCGATGTTCATGTTCCGCAAAAAGACCGAGATGCCAACTGCCGCCGATGCACTGCCGGGACGCGAGTCCCCAATGCCCGTTAGCAACCGGCATCATGTCAACGGCAATCCGATTCAGCCGCCGTTCCCGAGCGAAGTCGAGACAGCTGTTTTCGGCCTCGGCTGTTTTTGGGGCGCAGAACGTGCGTTCTGGCAGCTACCAGGCGTCTTCTCGACGGCGGTTGGTTACGCGGGCGGGCGGACGCCAAACCCAAGCTACGAGGAAGTTTGCTCCGGACTCACTGGCCACAATGAGGTCGTGCTGGTGGCGTTTGAACCCGCAAAGATCGCCTATGAGCAGTTACTAAAGACGTTCTGGGAGGGCCACGACCCGACCCAGGGCATGCGTCAGGGTAACGACATCGGCACGCAATACCGTTCCGGCATCTACTGCACAAACGACACCCAGCTCGCTACGGCGACCGCAAGCCGCGATCGGTTCCGAAAGGCATTGACGGACGGCGGTCAGGATGCGGCGATCACCACCGAGATCGCTCCGGCCCCAACCTTCTATTATGCAGAAGACCATCACCAGCAGTACCTGGCCAAGAATCCCGGTGGTTACTGTGGCCACGGCGGATGCGGCGTCTCCTATCCGCGCCCGACCGCCGAAGAGGGGTGAAATCGATAAGGCATGCCGTTGAGCGGACCCTCCGCGCATCGATTGCGCCCTGGTCTTGAGCCAATGCGCTCCAGTTACAAAATCGCATCAATTTCAGTAAAACAACTTTTTCCCAATCAAAACAAAATCTTGCCAATAAAAGATACCACAATAGGTAACACCAAGGGGGTAGTGAGGGTTGACAGCTGAACCGTAAAATAAGAAACTACTGATGTACTGAAGATTCGCAGTTCTTCAGTGCACTCCTCCATCCTCCTTTGGTGGTAATCTTCAAGCGCGGCGCCCGCCGCGCTTTTTTTTGGTTGCCACAGACATCCCGTCGCAACCGCACGGCTTCCGACGGCGCCGATCAGTCCGTCTCGAGCCGCGTTAGAAACATCGCATCACCATAGGAAAAGAACCGATAACGCTGGGCCACGGCATGGCGATAGGCCGCCATGATCCGCTGGTAACCGGCAAAGGCGGACACCAACATCAGTAGCGTCGATTCCGGGAGGTGGAAGTTCGTAACCATGGCATCGACGACGCGAAACCGGTACCCGGGCCGAATGAAGAGGCGGCTCTCGCCTGCGTATGGCCTGAGCCGCCCATCCCCGGCCGCGGTCTCCAGACTGCGCACGGTGGTTGTTCCGACCGCGACGACACGTCCACCACGCGCGCGGGCCAGCGCCACCTGACGGCAGACCGTCTCGTCGACCTGAAGCCATTCCGCGTGCATTTTGTGCTGGTCCAGGTCATCGACGCGCACCGGCTGAAAGGTGCCGGCACCAACGTGTAGCGTGATCCCTGACGTCTTTACGCCCATACGCTCGATTTCGTCGAGAATCTCGACGTCGAAATGCAGACCCGCGGTGGGCGCGGCGACAGCGCCATCACAGCGGGCATAGACGGTTTGGTACCGTTCTTGGTCAGCGACTTCGTCGGCGCGATCGATATACGGGGGCAGCGGCATATGGCCATGGCGGCGCATCAGTTCGCCGAAATCCGCGTCCAGGGAATCGAGCAGGAACAGGTCGTCGTCGCGGCCGGCGACCTCGATGCGTTCGCCATCCGAGAGAAGCAGCAGGATACCGGCCTTCGGCGATTTGCTCGCGCGCACCTTCGCGGACGCCCGATGCGCTGATAGCAAACGCTCGATCAGGATCTCCACACGCCCTCCCGTGGCCTTTCGAGCAAACAAACGCGCTGGGATCACACGTGTGTCGTTGAACACCAGCAGATCGCCGGGACGCAGCAATGTCGGAAAATCGCGGAATACGAGATCGGTGGGCGACTCATCGTTGCCGTTCAGCGCGAGCAGACGGCTGGCGCTGCGCTGGACCAAGGGCCGCTGAGCGATGAGTTCGTCGGGAAGCTCGAAGCGAAAATCAGATCGGCGCATGACGGGGACGGAGCGAGCCAATGATGCCGTTCGGCCATGGATTGGGCGCGATGGAACGACAGCGCCCGGCAACCCGCCCTCCCGATCAGTAGCCCATCACCACGGTATCGTCGGCGGTCATCAATGGGAAATCAGGAATACAACCACCCGTACCCACGCTTGCGCGCCATGCTCGCCTGGCCCAACGCCATACCGGCGGCCCAGGATTCGGACGTCGAGACATTGTAGGAAAGGGTCTTTCGATCCTGCTCATCCGCATGAGCCAGGGCCGAGATGACCAGCGCAAACACGAGGGACCACGATAAGACAAAGGCCCTTGGCTCATGATGATTTCCCCAGAACAGCGATTGGCAAGCGAGAGGCCGGCTACCCTCCCGTCCCAAGACCGAATGGCGCAGTCGACGTCGGTAT
>JBATTL010000436.1:0-1719 GCA_049670525.1 Thiohalocapsa sp.
TCCTGAAGGAGTTCGCCGTGGAGACTTGGATCAGCTCCGCCGCCCGCCGCGTCGCGCAGATCCAGCAAGTCACGCACGCGCTGAAGTTCTCGCATCCCGACGCCAAGGGCACCAGCCTGAGCAGCCACGGCAATCCGGACGCCGGGCCATCGCTAGTCGGTACGCACACCCTGGCCGACCATGCCAAACCCGACGTGGTCGGGAACGCGGCGGCACTGGACGTGCTGAAATTCCTGCGCCTGGAGGTGGACGGTAAATCGATGCTGGAGCGCGCGGCCAGCGCCGATGCTGCCCTGCTGGAAGCGCTGCCCGGTGACGAGTCGCAGTCAAGGGATTGGATGCAGGCCTTCGCCGGGCTGACCGAGCCCAACGGCGACCTTGCCTCCCACAAACTCGCCAAACAGCTCTACTGGCCTCTCGATCAGGATCAGGGCGACGGCGGGTACTATCTGTTGGCGCCGCTCTTTCCATCGTCCCTGGTGCACCGTGTTTGGGAGACCATCCGCGATGATCGCTTCGGCGACGACGCCAAGGCGGCGCGACAGGCACGTAAAGAAAAGCGACACCACGATAGGGCTCTGCACGAGTATCCGGACCTGGCGGTGCTGAAATTCGGCGGCACCAAACCGCAGAACATCAGCCAGCTCAACAGCGAGCGCCACGGCGAGGCCTATCTGCTCGCTGCCCTGCCGCCGAGCTGGGTCAGTGAATCCGTCCGCCCGCCGCTGCACACCGACAGCGTCTTTGGCCCCTACCTCAACCGACAGACGCGGCTGTTCCAACTCACCAAGACGTTGCGCGAGTTCCTGATCAAGGTGAAAGGGGTCAACAACGTCCACATCCGAGCCAAGGTCGCTGAGCTGGTGCAGGCCATCGGCGACGAGGTCATGCAGGCCGCCGCCCAATTGCAGGAACTGCCGCCCGGCTGGAGCGCCGGACCCGATTGCGAGCTGGTTGCTGCGGAGCGTTTCTGGCTCGACCCCGACCGAGCGCTGGAAGACGAAGCGTTCGCGGAGCAACGCGCCGCGACGGACTGGCGAGCCACCATCTGCGACCGCTACGGCAACTGGCTTAACGCCCGCATCGGCAGCGACCGGCTGCCGGTCGGCGACCCGGAACACACCGAATGGAAATCGGCCCTGGAGCAGGAACTGCGCATGCTGCGCGAGGAGTTGGACCGCCATGAATGAGACCGCCGCCCTGCTGCTGTTGCCGCGGATGCGCGTGCAGAACGCCAACGCCGTCTCCGGCCCCTTGAGCTGGGGCTTTCCCGCGCCCTCCGCGTTCACCGGCTTCGTGCACGCCCTGGAGCGCCGCCTGCGCGCCCAGCAACTCGACATCGAGCTCGGCGGCGTCGGCATTGTCTGCCATCGCTTCGAGCCCCAGGCGCACAAGCCGGACGGACGCTACTCGCCCAACGTCTTCGCCCTCACGCGCAACCCCGTGTTCGCCGGTTGGAAGGGATTCGTGGACAAGCCCGCCGCGCTGGTGGAAGAGGCCCGCGCGCACATGGAGATCAGCCTGCTGGTCGAGATCCTGACCGAGCCCATCGAACTGCCCCAGGACGCACTGGAGCAAATCCTTGCCACGGTCGGCGCCATGCGGCTGGCCGGCGGTTCCATCCTGTCCGTGGGGCGCGCGCAACGCCACCAGCCCAAGCTGATCGAGTGGCCCGAGTCCACCGCCGAGGCACGCGCCGAGTTTCGCCGTCTCCTACCC
>JBATTL010000437.1:0-3423 GCA_049670525.1 Thiohalocapsa sp.
GGGTTAACAACGTCCAACATTTGGGTGGACATCCCATCCCGAATCATAGCTGTTAAAACCTTTTGTTTAATGTGGATTAAGATCGAATAAGTCGAGATTATTGCCACATCCGAATTGCTGCGTTGCCCCGGTTGCCCTGCTGTGGCAGCCTTGCTGGTTCATAACGAACTGAACTGAGGATCGGTCGAATGCGCGTGATATTGCTCGGTGGCCCCGAGGCCGGAAAAGGTACCCAGGCGGGTTACATCAAAGAACACTTCAAGATCCCGCAGATCTCCACCGGCGACATGCTCCGCGGACATGTCAAGGCTGGTACGGACTTGGGCAAGGCGGCGAAGAAGATCATGGACGAGGGCGGCTTGGTGTCGGACGACATCATCATGGAAATGGTCAAGGAGCGGATCACCGATGACGATTGCAAGAACGGTTATCTGTTCGACGGTTTCCCGCGCACGCTGGCGCAGGCCGACGCGTTGAAGGAGGCCGGCGTTTTCGTTGACGCGGTGGTCGAGATCGATGTTGCCGACGAGGAGATCATCAAGCGCATGTCGGGCCGCCGCGTTCATTTGGCCTCAGGTCGCACCTACCACGTCGAGTTCAATCCACCCAAGGAAGACGGAAAGGACGACGAGACCGGCGAACCGCTGATCCAGCGCGACGACGATCAAGAAGATACCGTCAAGGCGCGGCTCAAGATCTACCATGACCAGACCGAGCCGCTGATCAATTACTATTCCATTTGGGCCGAGAAGGGGGGCGACGGCGCCCCGCGCTACATCCGGGTCAACGGGATCGGCGCCGTCACGGAAATTCGCGACAGCATTATCTCCGGTCTGGAAGCCTGATTGCTTGCACCGATGCCATTTATCGATGCATCTGATGCACAATTAGCCCCCAACCTGTCGGGCTGCGACATGATTTCGGATCAGTGCGGGCTTCACCCGTCACTCCGCGTTTGAACATTTCGGGACTGTATAGAGGCTTCGGCGTAGGCTAAGGGCGCCTCTTCGACGGCCCATCGGATCGCGGTGGCGGTCCCTGTGCCGATGCCGGGCACCGCGGCGAGTTCGGACACCGGCGCCGCGATGACCGCTTCGACAGTGCCGAATCGCTCGATCAGCCGCTTCGCCCGCTCCGGGCCGACACCGGGCAGACCCTGCAGGACATGGCTCTGAACCCGCGACTTGGTGCGTGGGCGACTGCCTGGTCGCGGCAAGGCCCCGCGGGCGCGGGTCCGGCCCTGACGCGCCGCGAGTAGGATTAGGCGCGCGGTCTCCTCTGGGTCGGCAGATCGAAGCAATGGGATACCGAAGCCGAGGCTCAGAGTCACGAGTGCGCCCTGAATCGCCTCGCGTCGCATTCGGCTTTGCGACAGATCGTGCGATCGACCCTCCAGAATCAGAATGCCCTGCGCCGACGCGTTGGCCAGTCGCAAACCCTGTCTGAATATCCGCCCGTCCTTGATCGAAGCGGTCAGGTCCATGAGCGTCTTGCGCTCGAACAGCAGCGCTTGGTCTACCAAGTAGTCGCCGACCGACAGCCGCTGAATCCGCACCGTTGTTCGCGGGTCTTGCCGCAGCGCGTCGGCGACGGCGGCGGAGGACTCGCGGTCGTCGACGATGATCGAATAGTGCTGGCTCATGTCCTATGCCTTGCCCTGGCTTGGAATCTGCTGATTATTGGCCATTCCTGGAGAGCATGCGCGCGGAAGACGCGATCGCACTGTCCTTGCCGGCAAGCATACGGTTGAAGCTGTTCCGAACGACCTTACGAAAATTTCATGCTGCAGCCCTTGCGGGCGCCCTCCCAAGTGCTGTGAAATTCCGGCGTTGTCGTTGGCCCATCCGCGACACTGACGTTTCGGCGCGCTCGCGGACCTGCCTGGGCTTTCAGCAATCGAACACTAGGTCAAACCACCCAGGTCAAACCACAGGGAGACGAAGATGATCCAAGTTCGCGAGCTCAGCCGCAGTTACGGCGAGCTGATCGCGGTCGATCGGGTGTCCTTCGACATCGGCCGACGCGAGATCGTCGGTCTGCTGGGCCACAATGGCGCCGGCAAGACGACGATCATGAAGATGATCACGGGTTTCTTGGAGCCGAGCAGCGGCTCCGTCACGATCGATGACCAAGACCTCGGCGCTCATCGTCGTGCGGTGCAGGGGCGCATCGGCTATTTGCCGGAGAACTGCCCGCTGTATACGGATATGACCGTGGTGGACCAGTTGGACTACCAGGCTGCACTGCGGGATATGCCGGTATCCCAGCGGGGAGCGGCAATACGCCAGGCGATCGAACGCACCGAGTTGGGTGCAAAGGCCAGTGCGCAGGTCGCAACGCTGTCTCGCGGCTACCGCCAGCGCCTCGGCGTCGCATTGGCGATTCTGCATGAGCCCGACATTCTGATCCTCGACGAGCCCACAAACGGCTTGGACCCGTCGCAGATTCAACATATGCGGTCCCTGATCCGGGAACTTGCCGGGCATGCCACGGTGATCATATCGACGCATATCCTCCAGGAGGTCGAAGCGATCTGTGGTCGGGTACTGATTATGCGTGCCGGGCAGTTGTCACTTGACAGCGATCTGGGTGCGATCGGTGCACGGCCACGGTTGCTGGTCACACTTGATCGCGGTCCCGACGAGGCGCGCGAAATGCTCGGCTGTCTCGACGGCATCACCGCCGTTGCTCATCTCGATGACCAGGGCCTGCGCCGGCGCTATGCGCTGAGCGCCGAAGATCCGGCCGCCGTTGCCCCGCGGATCGCGAACGCTGTGGCCACCCGCGGCTGGGCGCTCTACGGGTTGGAGCAAGAGCGGCGTGATCTGGAGGCTCTGTTCGGCGCGGTCTCCAGTGCCCCTTCCGATTCGTTGGCGCCTGGCCTCGTCACCCGAGGCGCAACGGAGGTTGCGCATGTCTGAGATCTTGCGTATCACCCGCAAGGAGCTGTCGGGTTTCTTCGGCTCCCCGGTAGCCTATCTGTTCATCGGCGCCTTTCTGGCGGCCTGTCTGTTTGTGTTCTTCTGGGTCGATGCCTTCTTCGCCCGCAATATCGCCGATACCCGGCCGCTCTTCGACTGGATGCCGGTGCTGCTGGTTTTTCTGGCCGCGGCGCTGACCATGCGCCTTTGGAGCGAGGAAAGGCGGGCCGGGACACTCGAGGTACTCGCGACTTTGCCGGTGCCCACCTGGCGTTTGGTGTTGGGTAAGTTTCTGGCCGCGTTGGCGCTTGTCGCGGTGGCGCTCGCTCTGACGTTGCCGCTGCCCATCACGGTCTCCATCCTGGGGCCGTTGGACTGGGGGCCGGTATTCGGCGCCTACCTGGCGACGCTCTTGCTCGCGGCAGCCTACATCGCCATTGGCCTGTTCGTCTCGGCGCGCACCGACAATCCCATCGTGGCGTTGATCGGGACGACTCTGGTC
>JBATTL010000438.1:0-6562 GCA_049670525.1 Thiohalocapsa sp.
GCCGACCTTGAGGGTACCGGATGGGTGGCCGAAGGTGACTGTTTCACGCGCTCCACCACCGGCTACCCGGTTCACCAGGGTGCCGGGGATGGCCGCGGCGCTGGCGATGGCTACGGCGGCGGTGCCCATCATGGCGTGGTGCAGCGTACCCATCGACCGCGCACGAACGTTCAGGTCGATATCCGCCGCCTTGATCGCCTTGCCGCTAGAGGCGACGTAGTCCTTGGGAGCGGCGCAGATGGCCACCTTCGGGGTGTGCTGGCGGGCGGCGGCCTCAGACAGGTCCTCGATCAGTCCCATCCGCACCGCGCCATGGGCACGAATGGTCTCAAATCGCTCCAGGGCCATCGGGTCCCCGTTGATGGCTTCCTGCAGCTCGGTGCCATCGTAGCCTAGGTCTTCGGCCTTGAGAAAGATAGTCGGGATGCCGGCGTTGATCATGGTGACTTGGAAGCTGCCGACGCCGGGGACTTCCAACTTATCGGTCAGATTTCCGGTGGGAAACACCGCCTCGCCGGCGTCGATGGGGCTGACGAACTCCACCGGCACCTCGGCGGCGGGGAAGGTCACGCCGTCCAGCTCAAAATCGCCGGTCTCCTGGACCTCGCCGTTGGTCACGGGTACGCGGTTAACGATGGTCTTGCCGATGTTCTTCTGCCAGACGCGCACCGCGCAGACGCCGTTTTCGGGGATGCGCTCGGGTGCGACCAGGCCGTTGCTGACGGCGAAGGCGCCAACGGCGGCGCTGAGGTTTCCGCAATTGCCGGACCAGTCCACGAAGGCCTTGTCGATGGAAACTTGGCCGAAGAGGTAGTCCAGGTCGTGGTCCGGCTTCTCGCTCTTGGCAAGGATGACGGTCTTGGAGGTACTGGACGTGGCACCGCCCATACCGTCGGTGTGTTTGCCGTACGGATCGGGGCTGCCGATCACCCGCAGCAGGAGCCTATCGCGGGCCTCGCCGGGCACCTGGGCCGCCTCCGGCAGGTCGGTGAGCTTGAAGAAAACGCCCTTGCTAGTGCCGCCGCGCATGAAGGTGGCGGGGATCTTGACCTGTGGTGCGTGGGGCAACGGATGAATCCTCTGAAACGGCTTGATGGGTACAATGCAAGACCGTGACCGTATTCGGTGTAGGTCGGGTTAGTGGGTTGTCGGGTTGCGCTGCGCTAACCCGACCTGCGCATTCACCTCAGGCGGCGGAGGCCAGGAAGTCCTGGGCGAAGCGTTGCAGCACGCCACCGGCGGCGTAGACTTGAACCTCTTCGGCGGTGTCCAGGCGGCAGGTGACCGGAATCTCGACCGCCTCGCCGTTGGCACGATGCATCACAACGGTCAGTTCGGCGCGTGGGGCCGGGTCGCCGATCACCGCGAAGGTCTCGGTGCCGTCGATCCGATAGGTGTGCCGGGTCTCACCATCGTTGAACTGCAGCGGCAGCACACCCATGCCCACCAGATTGGTGCGGTGGATGCGCTCGAAGCCCTCGGCGACGATGGCCTCGACACCGGCGAGGCGCACGCCCTTGGCAGCCCAGTCTCGGGAAGAGCCCTGGCCATAGTCGGCGCCGGCGATGATGCACAGGGGCTGGCCGCGGTTCATGTAGGTCTCGATGGCTTCCCACATACGCATTTGCTTGCCTTCCGGCTCCACCCGGGCCAAAGATCCCTGAATCGGGTCGCCGTTTTCGTCGCGGCACATCTCGTTGAACAGCTTGGGGTTCGCGAAGGTGGCGCGCTGGGCGGTGAGGTGATCGCCGCGATGGGTAGCGTAGGAATTAAAGTCCTCTTCCGGCAGGCCCATCTTGGTCAGGTATTCCCCGGCGGCACTGGAGGCCAGGATAGCGTTGGACGGCGACAGATGGTCGGTGGTGATATTGTCGCCCAGCACCGCGAGAGGACGCATACCCTTGAGGTCGCGTTGACCGGTTAGGGCGCCTTCCCAGTACGGGGGACGGCGTATGTAGGTGCTCATCTCGCGCCAGTCGTAGAGCGGGCTCTTGGCCTTCTCGCGCGCGCCTAGGTCAAACATCGGATTGTAGATCTGCCGGAACTGCTCCGGTCTCACGAACTCCTTCACGATGGCGTCGATCTCCTCGTCCGAGGGCCAAATGTCCTTGAGTCTGATCGGGTTGCCGTCGGCGTCGTTCCCCAGTGCATCTTGCTCGATATCAAAGCGCATGGTGCCGGCGATGGCATAGGCCACCACGAGGGGCGGCGAGGCCAGGAAGGCCTGCTTGGCGTAGGGGTGGATGCGGCCATCGAAGTTACGGTTGCCGGACAGGACCGCGGTCGCGTACAGGTCGCGCTCGATGATCTCTTGCTGGATCTTGGGGTCCAGGGCGCCGCTCATGCCGTTGCAGGTGGTGCAGGCGAAGGCGACAATGCCAAAGCCCAGTTTTTCCAAGTCAGGCAGCAAGCCGGATTCTTCCAAGTACAGCTTGGCCACCTTGGAACCCGGCGCGAAGGAAGACTTCACCCAGGGCTTGCGGATCAGGCCCAAGGCGTTGGCCTTGCGCGCCACCAGACCGGCAGCGACCACGTTGCGCGGATTGGAGGTATTAGTGCAGGAGGTGATGGCGGCGATGATCACGGCACCGTCGGGCATTTTTCCCTCCGCCTCTTCGGCCTTGGCCGCGTCCAGGTTGCCGGCGATGCCGCGCTCACTGAGCGCACTGGTCGGCAGGCGACGGTGTGGGTTGGAGGGGCCGGCCATGTTTCGCCCAACGGCGGATAGGTCAAACTCCAGCACGCGTTCGTACTCGGCGTTCGCCAGATCGTCGGCCCAGAGCCCTGTGGTCTTGGCGTAGTGCTCCACCAGGGCGACCTGCTCGGCGTCGCGGCCTGTGAGCTTCAGATACTCGATGGTCTGCTCGTCGATAGAGAAGAGTCCGGCCGAAGCGCCGAACTCGGGGGTCATATTGGAGATGGTGGCGCGGTCACCGATGGTGAGACTGCGCGCGCCGTCGCCAAAGAACTCCAGGTAGGCCGAGACGACCTTTTCATTGCGCAGGAACTCGGTCAGGGCGAGCACGATGTCGGTGGCGGTGATGCCGGGTTGACGCTTGCCGGTCAGTTTCACGCCGATGATCTCGGGCAGACGCATCATGGTCGGGCGTCCCAGCATGACAGTCTCGGCCTCGAGGCCGCCCACCCCGATGGCGATCACCCCGAGGGAGTCGATGTGCGGGGTGTGGGAGTCGGTTCCGACGCAGGTGTCCGGGTAGGCGACAGCGTCACGGACCTGGATGACCGGCGACATCTTCTCCAGATTGATCTGGTGCATGATGCCGTTACCCGCGGGGATCACGTCGACGTTGTCGAAGGCGGTCTTGGTCCACTCGATGAAGTGGAAGCGGTCTTCGTTGCGGCGATCCTCGATGGCGCGGTTCTTCTCGAAGGCGTCGGGGTCGAAGCCGGGGGCTTCGACAGCCAGGGAGTGATCCACGATGAGCTGTGTGGGCACCACCGGGTTCACCTTGGCGGGGTCACCCCCTTGGTCGGCGATAGCGTCGCGGAGGCCCGCCAGGTCCACCAGGGCGGTCTGGCCCAGGATGTCGTGGCAGACCACGCGCGCGGGGTACCAGGGGAAGTCCAGCTCGCGCTTGGTGTCGATGATCTGCTTCAGAGAATCGGTAAGGGCATCTGGGTCGCAGCGACGCACCAGCTGCTCGGCCAGCACGCGCGAGGTGTAGGGCAGTTTGGCGTAGGCACCGGGCTGAATGGCCTCGACGGCCTCGCGGGTGTCGAAGTAGTCAAGGTCGGTGCCTGGCAGGGGTTTACGGTATTCGATGTTCATCATTCAGTGTGAAGTCCAGCCAGTGCACGCCAGCCGACGCTTTAGGCCCCCGATATCCCAGGCGGCGTCGACAGGAGCGCGTTAGTGTTGAGTGCCGGGCACCCGGAGCCTCTGCGGAACCCCTGCGGAACCAGGGTTCCAGGGGCGATCGGGTCCGGGTGTTTGTTGGCCTCGGGGGCTGCGGCACAGCCACACCGAAAGAATGAAGCGCTGGCGACATGCTCTGCCTCTCGCGATCGCCCCTTCCTTTTGGGACAGAGCGAGCGCGAGTGCGCGTGGCGCGACGATTGAAGCAAGGATTGATCCGCCTCGGCGCGGAAGGCCCTACTCGCGTTCGTCGACCGGAACCCAAGGCCGGTTCTCGGGACCGACGTAGTTCGCGCCCGGGCGAATGATCTTCTTGTCGCGGCGCTGTTCGATGACGTGCGCGACCCAACCGGTGGTGCGAGAAATCACGAACAGTGGCGTGAACAGCTCCGTCGGTACGCCCATGTGGTGATAGGAAACGGCCGAGAACCAGTCCAGGTTCGGGAACATCTGCTTCTTATCCCACATGACCTCCTCGATGCGCTCGGCGACGTTGAACATACGCATGTCGTCATTGGCCTCGGACAGTTGTTTGGCAACGGCCTTGATGATCTGGTTGCGCGGATCGCCGGTGGTATAGACCGGGTGACCGAAGCCCATGATGATCTCCTTGCGCCCGATGCGTTCGAGGATGTCGGCCTCTGCCGCTTCGGCGTCCAAGTAGCGTTGCTGGATGTCGCAGGCGACCTCGTTGGCTCCGCCATGTTTGGGACCACTGAGAGCGCCGATCGCACCGGTGAGCGCACTGTAAAGATCCGCATTGGTGCCGGCGATCACGCGCGCAGCGAAGGTCGAGGCGTTGAACTCATGCTCGGCGTAGAGAATCAGCGAGGTGTCCATCGCTCGTACCCACTCCTCCGGCGGTTTCTTGCCGTGGAGTAGATGCAGGAAGTGGCCGCCGATGGACTCGTCATCGGTCTCGACCTCGATACGCCGGCCGTTGTAGGCGTAGTGATACCAATACAGCAGCATCGAGCCAAAGCTGGCGAGCAGGCGGTCGGCGATATCTCTTGCCGCGGCGGTATGCTGACTTTCCTTTTCCGGCTCCAGCATGCCGAGCACCGAGCAACCCGTGCGCATGACATCCATCGGATGTGCCGAGGTCGGCAAATGCTCCAGCGCCCCCTTCAGCGCCGCCGGTATGCCGCGCAATGCCTTGAGCTTGCGCTTGTAGCCAGCGTACTCGCCGGGGCGTGGGAGCCATTCGTGGATCAGCAGGTGCGCGACCTCCTCGAACTCGGCCTCGGCGGCGAAGTCCAGGATGTCGTAACCGCGGTAATGCAGATCGTTGCCATGGAGTCCGACGGTACAGATAGCCGTATTGCCGGCAGCGGTGCCGGACAGCGCAACGGATTTCTTGCCCTTGGGCTTTTGCTGGTCTGTCATATCAACCTCTTCGCTCTAATTGCGGCGCGTCGTTCGGCGCCGAATACTGTTTCTTTGGACGCGGGAGTCATACAAGACTCCCCTCGATCATCGTTGCCGCCAGCCAGGCGACGGATCGGGCGACGGCGCGCCGCCGGTGCCCAAACGACAAACAAAGAAACCCTATTGGTCGGCGTCGCCGGCCGCGAACAATTCATCGAGCTTCTGCTCGAATCCGTGATACTTGAGATAGTCGTACAGCTCCATGCGCGTCTGCATCGTGTCCAGGACGTTGGCCTGGGTGCCATCGCGGCGCAGGCTTTGGTAGACATTCAGCGCGGCCTTGTTCATGGCGCGGAAGGCCGACAGCGGATACAGCACCAGCGACACGCCAACCCCGCCCAGTTCCTCGGTCGTGAACAGCGGAGTGGCGCCGAACTCCGTGATATTGGCCAACACCGGCACGTCGACGGCGGCGATGAACTGCTCGTACTGCGCAAGCTCTGTGATGGCCTCCGGAAAAATCATGTCGGCGCCGGCCTCGACACAGGCCGCCGCGCGTTCGATCGCGGCCTCCATACCCTCGACGGCGAGCGCATCGGTGCGGGCCATGATCACGAAGTCATCGGTACGCGCATCCACCGCGGCCTTGATGCGGTCCACCATCTCCGCCTTCGAGACCACGGCCTTGTTCGGGCGGTGCCCGCAACGCTTGGCCGCCACCTGATCCTCGATGTGGCAGCCCGCGGCGCCGGCGCGGTTCAATTCACGAACGGTGCGAGCGATATTGAACGCCCCACCCCAGCCAGTGTCGGCGTCTACCAAAAGGGGCAGGTCCGTGGCATGGGTGATGCGTCGCACATCGACCAGCACGTCCTCAAGGCTGCTGATGCCAAGATCAGGAACGCCCAGTGAACCGGCCGCAACACCTCCACCTGAGACGTAGAGGGCGCGGTAGCCGGTGCGCTCGGCCATCATCGCGTGGTAGGCGCTAATGGCCCCAACCACCTGCAGCGGTCGCTCTTCCTGCACGGCGAGACGCAGCTTGGCGCCCTGGGTCAGTTGTTCAGTCATGGATTGCACTCGGTGTCAGAAAAAAAGACGAGTCGTCTTGACAAGGGGCTGTAGGCTGGATAGCGCAGCGAACCCCTGCCTACGCCCGCCGGCGATCGACTAACCACCCGCGAGGGAGCGCTCCGCGGCGAGACGCTGTTCGACGTTTTCTCGGGAGGCGCGCACATGCCGCCGCATCAGCCATTCCGCGAGCTCACCATCGCGCTCGGCGATGGCATCGACCACCGTCCCGTGCTCCTTCAGGGC
>JBATTL010000439.1:0-3218 GCA_049670525.1 Thiohalocapsa sp.
CAACATACCAGATCGTATGGCCGATCTTCGCCACAGCACCCAGGTAGTGATGCGTATCGAGGAGTTCTTTGAAGCGCGACTCCTCGTCTATCCTTACCGGCCTCAGTACAATCTCATGCAGGTTCAAGCCCGGACATCGAAAGACCCTCTTGCCGCGCCATCTATCGCACACAGCCGGCGATGTCCAGAAACGAGGATAAGACGCTTTGCCGCCTACGAGTCCGACTCAGAACGGTTTCGCCCTGGCGATCGCCGGTGGACCGTTAAACCCCGCCATCGGACCCCGGGTGGCCGATCGGCGGCCGCGTCTTGTGCATGTTCGGATCGGCCGTGAGACTTGGCCAGGCCGCGCGCATATATAACACCATGGACCACAGCGTCAGCGCTGCGGCGACGTACAGCAGAATCAGACCGATCGGCAAGACGGGGATTCCGAACACCGGCTCGTGCAGGATCAGTAGCACAATGGCGATCATCTGCGCCGTGGTCTTGAGCTTGCCGGCCATGGACACGGCGACCTGAGCGCGGGCGCCGATCTCGGCCATCCACTCACGCAAGGCCGAAACGGTAATCTCCCGGCCGATGATCACCGCCGCGGGCAATGCCAATACGATGCGTGGGTCGGCTTGCACCAGCAGCACCAGCGCGATGGCGACCATGAGTTTGTCGGCGACGGGGTCCAGGAAGGCCCCGAGCGGCGAGGTCTGATCCCAACGCCGGGCGAGCCAGCCGTCGAGCCAGTCGGTGATCGCGGCTGCCGTGAAGACCAGCGCGCACACTAGCCGCGCCCAGGGCACTGGCAGGTAGAAAATCACCACGAACACCGGAATCAGTGCAATCCGTAGCAAGGTCAGTATGTTGGGGATATTCCACATAAGGGCTGGGGTCCTGGGAGGCTGACTGGCATCGAGTACGCGGGTTTGCCGCACGCCGGCCGGTAACATTCTACACGGGAGGCGTGGGCTCCGAGACCAACAGCCTCATCGCCACCAATGACCTTCAGTCCCCATTGAACGCGACGTGGATCTGCCGCGCCAACTCGCTGCTGATACCGTCGACCCGTGCGATATCTTCGGCTGCCGCTCGTTCTAGCCCGCGCAGCCCGCCGAAGGCCTTGAGGAGATTCTGGCGCTTCTTAGGCCCGATGCCCGGAATTTCTTCCAATACTGAGGTCCTGCGTGCCTTATCGCGGCGCTGGCGGTGACCCGTGATCGCGAAGCGATGGGCCTCATCGCGGATCTGCTGCACCAGATGACTCGCCGGTGAATCCGCCGCGGGCAGGATCGGCGTCTTACGGCCGGGCAACCAAAGCTGCTCGGCACCAGCCTTGCGATCCGGTCCCTTCGCGACACCAACCAACTGCACGCCGGTGACGCCGAGCTCCTGCAGGGCGCCGGCCACGGCGCCGAGCTGGCCCTTTCCGCCATCAATCAACAGCAAGTCAGGCGAGGGTACCTCGCCCTTTTGAACCCGGCGATAGCGCCGAGTCAGGGCCTGTTCCATGGCGGCATAGTCGTCGCCGGGAGTAATACCTTCGATGTTGAAGCGCCGGTAGTCGGACTTGCGCGGACCGTCGCGGTCGAAAACAACGCACGAGGCGACGGTCAGTTCACCCTGGGTGTGGCTAATGTCGAAGCACTCCATGCGGGACGGGAGCTCATCCAAGTCCAGCACGTCGCGCAGCGCCCCCAGCCGGCGACCGTAGCCAGCACGGCTGCCGAGTCGGGACTTCAGCGCCAGTTCAGCGTTGTTCTCGGCCATCTCCAGCCAGCGTGCGCGATCGGCCCGCACCCGGTGACGGATGGCGACACGCCGGCCCGCCCGCTCGCAAAAAGCGGCCTCCAGAAACACCTGCTCGTCCGGTTCGGCATTGACCAGGATCTCCGGCGGAATCTGCTTGTCCCCATAGAATTGCGCCAAGAAGGCCGACAACACCGACTCCCGGCTGGCCGCATCCGGCACCTGGGGGAAAAACGTCTTGTTGCCCAGATTGCGACCCGCGCGGATGAAGAACACCTGCACGCAGACGCTACCGCCCTCCTCCACGCTGGCAACGATGTCCAGGTCGCCACCGTCGCCGGTCACATACTGACGCTGCTGGATGCGCTGGAGTGTGGCGATCTGGTCCCGCAACGCCGCGGCACGCTCGAACTCCAATGCTTCAGCCGCCTGTTCCATACGCTCGCCAAGTTCGGTGACCACTTCATCGGCACGACCGTCCAGAAACTTAATGCTGTGCGCGACGTCGACGGCGTAGCTTCCCGGCGAGATGAAGCCGACACAGGGCGCGGTGCAGCGCTTGATCTGGTACTGGAGACAGGGCCGCGAGCGGTTCTTAAAAAAACTGTCCTCGCACTGGCGCACTGGAAAGAGCTTTTGTAACAGTTGCAGGGTCTCGCGAACGGCCCAAGCGCTTGGATAGGGACCGAAGTAGCGGCCCTTACCCTTGCGTGGGCCGCGATAGAATGCGAGCCGTGGAAAACTGTCCTGGGTGCTGAGATAGATGAACGGATAGCTCTTGTCGTCACGCAGCAGCACGTTGTAGCGCGGCCGGTGCTCCTTGATCAGATTGTTCTCCAGCAGCAACGCCTCTCCCTCGGTGCGGGTCAGGGTCACCTGGATGTCCGCGACTTGCGCCACCATCGCGAGCAGACGCCGATTCAGCGCGCGGCCGAAATAGCTGGCCACACGGCGCTTCAGATCCTTGGCCTTGCCGACGTACAGCACCCCGCCTTCGGCGTCGAGCATATGATAGACGCCGGGCTGTCCCGGGATCTGCTTCAACAGGGCACGATGATCGAAGCCGCTCTCACTCACACCGGTCACTCACGGGGTTCACTCACGGGGTTCACTCACGGGGTTCACTCACTGGGGTCGCACACTGGCGTCCCAGACTGGGGTTGCTCACTGGGCTCGCTCATGCGGCATCCATCAGTACTCGACAGCGGGTCAGCACCGCGTCGAACATCGCAGGCGTCAGTCGCCCGGTGTTCGTGTTGTAGCGACTGCAATGGTAGGAGTCGATGAGGCGTGGGCCATCCGGTAGCGCATGCTCGGCGGCGTGGCCAAAGCGGTACTGCGCCTGCTTAAGCCCGAGAGCACGAAGCACCGCATTGTGGGCGATCAGACCCAGGGCCAGCAGCAGAGCACCGTCCGGAAGACCGGCCAACTCCGCAACGAGATAAGCATTGCAGGTGCGGATCTCGTCGGTGGTGGGC
>JBATTL010000440.1:0-3777 GCA_049670525.1 Thiohalocapsa sp.
TCCCAAACGCGCCAAGGCAAGGCGCAATGCGCAGGGAATAGCGGGCTCTATTTCCAAGGATTGCAACGCCGCATTGGCGCGTTTGGGACGCTCCCTTCGGGCACGGCGGGAAGCGGTCATCTGCAGCGTTACGCGCGCTTGAAATAGCGTGAGCTATTCCCTCGCTCGCGTGCCTTGCATCTAGCCGCTTCCCGCCTTGCTGAGACCATCAAATCCCCCCTGACGGAGTACTAGTGTCCCGGCGCTGGATCGACGGGCGGCATCGGTGCCGAAGCCGGTGGTTCCGGCGGAGCGCCCGGAATGTTGATCGCATCCCGGAGGTAGTGGGGAAAGTCCGGATTGATCCAGCCGTCGGCGGCCAGTTTTTCGGCTGGCGGTCGCAGGCGAGACGTGAAATCAAGCACGGCAGCCTGCTGTTCCGCGGAAAAACCCTTGATCTGTTCCTGCATGTCGGGATCCGAGTTCTTTCGCAGACCACCTCGGATGTGCTCGAATTGGCGCATCAGATAAGCATAGTGCTGCCCCGCTATGGCCGGGATATGTTTCCCAACGTCCCCCTCGCCGGCCGCGCCGTGGCAGTCGACGCAATTGTCCGCGTAAAGCCGCTCGCCGAGCGCAAGATTTCCTCCGGGGCCGAGGCCATTGTGTGGCGTCATCGGCAGCCGCGCCACATAGGCCGCCACATCCGCCATGTCCTGCGGGCCGCCCAGGATCCCTGGTACGGAGAATGGATACATCAGCGGATTTTCGCGGTTGCCCGCGCGAAAATCGGCGAGCTGCTTGACGATCACGGTGCGCAATTGGCCCGCAATCTGCGGATAGTTGCCGTCGACGCTACCCCAACCCTCGGGCAGATGGCACGTGGCGCAGATTAGATAGACGCGCTCCCCATTCTCCAGGTTGGGCCGACGCTGCATGACATCCTCGTACTCTTCCTGGGCCACCTCCGCCGGCGAGGCGGCCATGACCAGTTGAGCTGAGAAAAAGGCCAGCAAACCAAACAACGATATGCCGATGCTGCGCCGAACCATTGCGCGAAACCCGCGCGCCCGGAAGCCGAAGCGCGGACAGCCGAGACTCAGATTCCGGGCGTCGAGGTGATGCCGCGTTTGTGTTTTCATCGATTCCTCCATCCGCTTGTCTCGCCCGTGATCAATCGCCGGTCAACGCGCCTTGAGTGCCCCGGTCACGTTGGCGTGAAAAATCGCCTTGTGCACGTCACCAAGTGTCAGCATGCCCAGGAGTTCGCCGTCCTCGGCCACCGGTATGCGCCGGAAATTGTGACGCACCATCACGCCGGCGGCACGCAGCAAATGCATCTCCGGGTCCACTGTGACAGGGTTATTCGTCATCAACTCGCTCACCGACTGTTCCAATACCTCGCCGTAGCGACCCATCTCGCGATCCAGGTCCACCGTGGCCATGCCGTGCGCGATCATATCCTCGAGCTTCGGGAACAGGCTGTACAACACGTCCTTCTCGGTGATCACACCGACCAACATGCCATCATCGTCCGCCACGGCCAGGCCGTGGAAACGATAAAGACACATGAGGGAAGCGACCTCCATGACCTTGGTGTCGGGTTTCACCGCCCGGACGCTCGGGTTCATTGCGTCTTTGACTTTCATACCGGTCATCCTTCGTCGTTTTGTTGATGCCGCCGCCGACCCAGATCAAGCGTTGCCGGGATGCTGCGGGCAAGAGTATAGCCGCGACGCGCAATAGACGGCGCATCGCATCGGCTCGCCCAGTTGTCGCAAGACGCCAGCCGCCATGGTTGAGCGGTGGGGAAACGGGCTACCAGCGGATCCGGCGTTTACCGACCCGTACTCGACGCCTTAGAATCCGTCGCTTCCAAGCCAAGCCAAGCCAGAATCCGAACCAGAATCCGACCGGAACCCCATAGAGGACCTGTCGACCCAAGCGCCGGGGACTCACGGAGATACAACTTGTCGTGAATGATCAGCGCAGCAATGAGTCGAGCGGCGCCGGCACGCCCAACCCCACACCCGATCACCCCCCGCCGCAGGCGATGGCCCAGCCACTGCAAAAAAAAAGCAGGCGGGGCTCGGGCAGGCACCGATCGTCGAGCAGCAAGCGCAAGCTCAAGCACACCAGGATACTCGCCGGCCTGCTGCTGGTGTTGCTGGTACCGGTTGCCGTCACGACAGTGCTGATCTACTTCAAGATGCAGCAATACCGGAACGAGACAAATCGGCTCGAGTACGACCTGCGTGTCGCCGAGCGCGATCTCGCCAGCGCGCGGGAGAAGATCACCGAGATGCAGACCGACCAGCGCATCCTGCTCGCGAACCGGATTCCCGGCATCACCGCGCTGATCATGAATCGCCAGATCCATATCAATGACCGGTACGTGCGCAGCATCACCTTCATACAGCCCGGTCTTGGCGAGGGCAAGACCATTGAATTCAGCAGTGTCCTCAACAACAGCGACCCGGATCCGGTCCTGCCCAAGGTCGAGATCCTGCTGTTCGACGAAGCCGGCCTGCAGACCGGCGCCATCCAGCTCGACAGCAAGCAGACGATCAGCCCGGTGGCCATACCCGAAATGCTGCCCGGTGAGACGCGCACCTACTCGGGGGTGATTGAATTGCAACGCAAGACACCGTCGAAGTACTTCGTTGTCAACGTCAACTGATCGCCTGCCAACCGGTAGACGCGGTCCAAGGGCACCGGCGTTTTCTGTCAATACCGACACCCTGGTCCCCGTGGACAGCGACCCCCTGTCCGTGATCGACAAAGCAGCTGATTTCGTCGCCGTTGCGACGAGCGGCCAGCCTCGAGCCGCTGCCGGTCGGGGAACAAGGGGTTTCCGATCTTTGGCTCGGGGCCAAGTCTAGATACCGCTCCCATCACTCAGGTGCCGACGCGCACCGGTCATTCCCGAACGCCGACCGTTCGTCGGATGGACGGACAACCCCGTCCCGTCGCGCCCGGCATCGATCCGTCGCATCCATCCGGATGCCATCTCGGACTATCCACAGGCAAACCGCCCAACCGCGCCGCACGCGCCCTGTCCCGACCCGATTTATCCACAGACTACGCACAACCCGTCAACGGGTTTTCGCCCCGGTTAAGCACAACATGTTGTGGTTGACAGCGTACCGGCAACGTATATATTCCATTTGCAACGCCTTGCTATCCAGTCCACGCGGTCTGTTGCCGGTCTGCATGTGGACAACTCGAACAAGACCACCAAAATCACCGCGACAGGAGCGACCCATGGCCGAAGCCAACCGAGCGGACGACCCGAATCAACTGCAGGATCAACCGCTCCAGAATCGGCCCGGTGCGCGCGCCGCCTCGCCGACCGATGCTCCAGCTTCGGTTCCCGATTCGGTTCCTGCTTCGGCTTCGGCTTCAACCTCAGTCGCGGCGGTCGATCCCCAGCCCAACGCGACATCCTCGGTCGGGAGTCCGGCCGCCGGCGCGGTCTCGACCGAGATCGCGGCGCATCAACCCGGCAAGGTCCAGGTGATCCGTCGCAACGGCAAGGTCACACATTTCGACCAGAACAAGATCAAGGTCGCGATGACCAAGGCATTTCTCGCCGTGGAGGGCGGCAACGCCGCCGCTTCCAGCCGCATCCATCACACGGTTGACGAGCTCACGGACCAGGTCGCCTCGGCCCTGACCCGACGCCTGCCCGGCGGCGGCACCGTGCACATCGAAGACGTGCAGGACCAAGTTGAACTGGCACTGATGCGCGCCGGCGAGCACAAGGTCGCCCGCGACTACGTCCTCTATCGCGAGGCG
>JBATTL010000441.1:0-10083 GCA_049670525.1 Thiohalocapsa sp.
CTCGGCATCGGCGATGCGCGCCCGAACCTGTTTCAGGCCCCGCGCCACACTGAGTTCGTTGCTCGGCAAATCGCGTCTCCTGTCAGCCCGCGGCCCCGGTGAGCAAGCTGACCAGCTGCATCAGGGCCTGGCCGCGATGGCTGAAGGAATTCTTGACCGATGGCGGGAGCTCCGCGGCGCTGCAGGCCTGTTCCGGGACATAGAACACCGGGTCGTAGCCGAAGCCGTTGCTGCCCCGCGCCGCATCCAGGATGGCCCCTTGCCAGGTGCCCTGGCAGATCAGTGGCGTCGGATCCTCGGCGTGGCGCATATAGACCATCACGCATTGAAATCGCGCGGTGCGACTTGCCTCAGGGATGTCCTTCAAAGCGGCGAGTAACTTGTCACAGTTCGCGCGGTCACTCGCCCCGGGCCCGGCATAGCGAGCCGAGTAGATGCCCGGCGCGCCGTTGAGCGCGTCCACCTCGAGCCCGGAATCGTCGGCGATCGCTGGCAGGCCGCCTGCCAAGGCCGCGTGCCGGGCCTTCAGCAAGGCGTTCTCGACAAAGCTCAAGCCCGTCTCGTCCGCCTCCTTGATGCCGAGTTCACCCTGGGGGCGAACATGGATATCAGCGGGCGCGAGCAATTGGTTGATCTCGCGCACCTTGCCGGCATTATTACTGGCCAGGATGATGGCGTCTCCACTATGGGTCTTGCGCATTGCAGCCTACTCCGGCGTGACGACAGGGCCGAGCCTGGGTATTGCCTTCAAGACGACAGCGCGTCGCGCTGGGCGGCCAGTATTTGCCCGATGCCCGCGTCTGCCAGGTCCAACAGGGTATTCAGTTCTCCGCGGGAGAAGGCCTTGCCCTCGGCCGTGCCCTGGATCTCGATCAGACCACCGTTGCCATCCATGACAACATTCATGTCTGTCTCGGCGTTGCTGTCTTCCGCATAGTCGAGATCGAGTATGGGCGCGCCCCGGTATACGCCCACGGAAACCGCCGCTATCTGTTGGCGAATTGGCGAGTCGGTCAGGGAACCATCGTGCTGGAGTCCCGCGATTGCGTCGCTGAGGGCGATCCAGGCACCGCTGATGGCAGCCGTCCGTGTGCCGCCATCGGCCTGAATGACGTCACAGTCCAGCATGATGGTCCGTTCCCCGAGGGCCTCCAGATCGACCGCGGCGCGCAGCGAGCGGCCGATCAGACGCTGGATCTCGAGGGTACGCCCACCCTGGCGGCCACGGGCGGCCTCCCGCGCCGTGCGCTCGCCGGTGGATCGGGGCAGCATGCCGTACTCCGCCGTAATCCAACCGCTGCCCGCGCCACGCAGAAAGCCGGGTACCCGATCTTCGACGCTGGCCGTGCAGAGCACACGGGTTCCGCCAAAGGTGGCTAATACCGAGCCCTCGGCGTGTTGCGTGAAGCCCCGCTCGAAGCGGATAGCGCGCGGTTGGTCCGGACGACGGGTTGATGGGCGCATCAAGTTATCTCTGTAGTCGAAGTGGCTTGGTACCGTGCCGATGCGTTGCGCAATGCCAGCTGCTCGTGCTGAAGCGCCATCGGTGCTGGAGTGGTGTGGTCGAGCCGCTGTTGCAGCGGGATGTTGGCGGCAGGCCGCGGTCAGGTCAAATCCATCAGATAGCCAGCTCGGGTATGATAGCGGCAATCCACTAGCCGCCGTCACCAATCCCTCAATCCAGGCCGAGCGCACGGCGGGGGCTTTTCGGCGGGTACCGGCCCCATCGCCGACACGAGGAATACCGATGACCAAGAGCATGACGGCCTTCGCGCGAGAAGTGGCCAGCCTTGAGTTCGGCGAGCTAACCTGGGAACTGCGGTCGGTCAATCATCGCTTCCTTGAACCCAGCGTACGTCTTCCCGAGGATCTGCGTGGTCTGGATCCAAAGGTGCGTGAGCGTCTATCGGCGCGCGTTAACCGCGGTAAGGTCGACTGCATGTTGCGTTTCGCCCCAGAGCCGGGTGCTGGCGGATCGCTCAATGTCAATCGCAGACTGCTCGAGCAGATTCTCGTTGCGGCGGACGAGATCGCGACGCGCATCGGAGAGCCGGCCACCCCGCACGTGATCGAGTTGCTGCAATGGCCCGGTCTGTTACAGGAGCCGGAGCGCGACATGGATCGGGTTGGAAAGGCTGCGCTGGATCTGCTCGACCAGGGACTTGAAACCTTGGTGGCTTCCCGCGAACGCGAGGGCGAACGTCTGCGCGCGCTGCTCTTGGAACGTTGCGACAAATTGCTCGTCCGTGTTGACGACGTCCGCGCGCGCATGCCCGAGGTCCTCGCGGACATACGAGGCCGCCTGCACAATCGCCTGGCGGAGGTGCGCCAGGAGCTCGATCCGGCGCGCCTGGAACAGGAAATGGCACTCTTGGCGCAGCGTCTCGACGTAGACGAGGAGATGGACCGTCTCAACGTGCATGTCGCCGAGGTACGCAAGGCGCTGGACGCCAAAGGTCCGGTGGGGCGACGCCTCGATTTTCTGATGCAGGAACTCAACCGAGAGGCCAACACGCTGAGCTCGAAGTCCTCTGACGCCGCACTTACCTTGGCCGCGGTAGATATGAAGGTCCTGATCGAACAGATGCGCGAGCAGGTCCAGAACCTGGAGTGATCGTGACCCGAACAACCGACGATCCCCCAAAACCGGCGTCCGGAACCCTATTCGTCGTCTCAGCGCCATCCGGCGCCGGCAAAACGAGCCTCGTGCGCGCGCTGTTGGACGAATTCGATCCCAAGCTTCAGCTGTCGGTGTCCTACACGACCCGTGCGCCAAGGGCGGGCGAGTTGGACGGCGAGCACTACCATTTCGTCGATGCGTCCACCTTCGACGCGATGGTCGCCGACGGGGCCTTTGTCGAGTACGCGCGGGTTTTCGACAACGCTTATGGCACGGCCGAGCCGGCATTGCGTCAGGTGTTGGAATCTGGCGACGACTTGGTGCTCGAGATCGACTGGCAGGGCGCACGCCAAGTACGCGAGCGGATTCCGGAGGCGGTGTCTATTTTTATCATGCCGCCGTCCCTTTCGGCGTTGGAGCGGCGCCTGCGTGGCCGTGGTCAGGACAAAGATGACATCATCGCCGGGCGCATGGCCCGCGCCCGTGACGAACTCTCCCACTACCCCGAGTATGACTATCTAATTGTCAACGATTGTTTCGAAACAGCGCTCTTGCAACTGCGGTCCATTGTCGTCGCGGAGCGCCTGCGTCAGCCACGCCAGGCGTTGGTTTATGATGCCGATCTGACGGCCATGCTCGCTGAGAGCTGAACGCCGCGCGGGTCTCCGCCGAGGGTTGTCCACGAGCCTGCCACTTGCCCGGAACTCCGAGTCCAATTGACGCGTTTCTGGTATGTTGATCAATTGACCCCCAGTTCCCAGCGTCAGTGTTTCTATATTATTCTTCGCCGGCCCTGTTCGCCGGCCAGACTATATTTCGGAGTAATCGATGGCTCGTATCACTGTCGAGGATTGCCTCAATCACGTCGACAATCGTTTCGACCTCGTGCTGGTGGGCTCAAAACGCGCTCGCCAACTCGCCAACGGTGTCGAGCCGTTGCTGCCTTGGGAAAATGACAAACCCACCGTCATGGCACTGCGCGAGATCGCCGATGGTCTAATCAAACCCGAGATGCTGGCTGAAGCCGAGCGTGAAGCCGAGGACGCGGCAGAGGCCCTGGAGAAGGCCCTGGCCGCGGAATTCGGTATTCAGGATGGCGACGACGATGGCGCCAAGGCTGCCTCGGAGAAGGCATGAACGGTCACCGCGGGCAGCGTCGACTTCACCTGCGGCTGCGCCATTCCGCGCATCGGTGCGCTGTAGTCAGCCGGTTTGCACGCATACTGTTGCGCTGCCCGAAGCTCAGGTGAATCGCCGTGTCGGCTACCGCTCCGGCCTTTGGCCCTGATCCTCCGTCTGTTTCCGCCGAAGCGCGCCCGAAAGACACCCCCGCCGACCAGGAGTCCGAGCCAACAACGGCACGGCGGCAGGACCCGAACGCCGCCACCGAGTCCGCTACGCCCGCGCAGCCGGTGATTTCTCCAGACTCGCAACAAGGCGAGCCGAATAGCGTGCGCGGTCCCGACCCTGACGAGCAACCGGACCAGCGCCCTCACCAGCAACCGGACCAGCCAAGCGTCGATCATCCAATCCCAGATCATCTTGTTGGCGGTCAGCCCAAGTCGGCCCGTCCGCGCTTCTTAATCAGTGATCTGTGCGCTTATCTGGATAGCTATCTGCCCGCAGCACAGGTCAGCGAGGTCTACCGCGCTTATCTCTTTGGCGCCGAGGCCCACCATGGTCAGGAGCGCCAGACCGGCGAGCCCTACATTTTCCATCCCCTCGCGGTCGCGCGCATCCTCGCCGAGATGCGCATGGACTACAAATGCCTGATGGCGGCTATCCTGCACGACGTGCTCGAAGACACGAGCATGTCCAAGGACGAGCTGGCGCAGCGTTTCGACGACGAGATCGCCGAACTGGTTGACGGTGTTAGCAAGCTGACGCAGATCGATTTCAAATCCCGCGCCGAGGCCCAGGCTGCGAGTTTCCGCAAGATGATGCTGGCGATGACGCGGGACATCCGCGTCATCCTGATCAAGCTGGCCGATCGCCTGCACAACATGCGCACGCTTGGTGTCATGGCTCCGGAGAAGCGCCGCCGGATCTCCCGCGAGACGCTGGAGATCTATGCGCCCATCGCGAACCGGCTCGGTATCAATAGCCTCCGGCTCGAACTCGAGGACCTTGGTTTCAGCCACCATTGGCCTTGCCGCCATCTCGTTCTTGAGAGTGCTGTGCGCCGTGCTCGCCAAAATCAGCGAGAGCTGGTCGGCGATGTCGAGACCGCGGTGCGTCGCCAGCTTCAACAAGAGGGCATCGACGGCGAGGTGTTCGGACGGGAGAAGCATCTCTACAGCATCTATCGAAAGATGCACCAGAAGGCGCGCTCCTTCCACGATCTTGTGGACGTGTTTGCCTTTCGCGTCATTGTCGATCGGGTGGACACCTGCTATCGCGTGCTGGGGCAGGTCCACAACATGTTCAAGCCGGTGCCGGGGCGTTTCAAGGACTATATCGCCATCCCCAAGACGAACGGCTATCAATCCTTGCATACCGTGCTATTCGGTCCCCAGGGCACGCCCATCGAGGTGCAGATTCGCACCCACGACATGCAGCGCATCTCGGAGGCGGGTATTGCCGCCCACTGGCTCTACAAGAGCTTCGGTCAGAGTGGTGGGAGTGGCGGCGCGACCGCGCTTGCTGATGACTGGCTGCAGAATTTGTTGGAGATGCAGCGTGACTCGGGCGACTCGGAGGAATTCCTGGAGCATGTCAAAATCGATCTGTTCCCGGACGAGGTCTACGTATTCACGCCAAAGGGCCGCATCATGGTGCTGCCGAAGGATGCGACGGTGGTTGACTTCGCCTATGCCATCCATTCCGATGTTGGCAATACATGCGTTGCCGCTCGGATCGACCGCCGCCTCGCACCGCTGCGCAGCGTGCTGCGCAGCGGTCAGACCGTCGAGATCATTAACGCCCCCGGTGCCAAACCGAATGTCGCTTGGTTGAACTTCGCGGTGACCGGGAAGGCTCGGGCCAACGTGCGCGGTTACCTCAAGAACCTACAACGGCAGGAGGCGGAGACCCTCGGTCGCCGGATGCTGAACGCGGAACTGGCCGCGTTTGGGCTGGATTTCGACGCCATTGATGACGACGCCATCAAGGCTCGGGCGGAGCAGGCCGGTCTTGCCGGTCCGGGGCCGTTGCTTGCGGACATCGGCTTGGGTAATCGCTTGCCTTTGCTGGTAGCGCGTGCACTTGCCGGTGCCGATGCCACCGAGCAGTCTATGACGCCGAACCCGGAGGAGGGCGGTCCGAAGCGTCTGGCCATCCGCGGCACAGAGGGTATGGTCGTGCATTTCGCGCGTTGCTGCCGGCCAATCCCAGGGGATCAGATCACCGGTCTGTTCAATCCCGGTAAGGGTATCGTCGTGCATCGCTGCGAGTGTCGGAACCTCGGTGAGTTCCAAGCTAAACGCGACAAGTGGCTGGAGGTTGAATGGGCCGAGGACCCGAAGGCCGAGTTTGCCACCACGGTTCGTGTCGAGGTGGGGAATCGTTGCGGCGCGCTGGCTACGATCGCCGCCGCCATCGCGGAGCAGGGTTCCAATATCGAGAACGTCCAGTCCCGCGATAAGGACGGTATGACCTCGACGCTGGATTTCACCATTAACGTCAAGAGCCGCACCCACCTTGCGCTGATCATGCGCCGGCTGCGCCAGATTCCGTTGGTGATGCGAATCGCGCGCCTAGCGCGCTGATGCCGATCGCATGATGGTCTGCCCCGGATCCGTCCTAGGGGTGGTTCTCACAGCACTACCGCTCGCTTCGCGTCTGTCGTGCCGCATGCCATTCTCACCGCGTGTTTGATCCGAAAGGCCTACGCGGGTCCTGTGCCTTCCGATTCCGCCTTGGTGCAGTCTCCCCTGCTGGTATACATTGTGCGCTTGAAACAACAACAAGGCGCACCCAAACGCCGTCGAGGAACCCGACGCCATGGAAATCAACGTCCCATTGCCACTGACCGTCGTCAGTGCCATCTTGGTGCTCTTGATTGGCCGCTGGTTGATCGCACGCATCGGCTTCCTGGCTTACTACAGTATCCCAGAGCCCGTGGTCGGCGGGCTGATCGCCGCGGTTGCGCTGACTCTCGCGCGCGTCGGCACAGGCGCGGAACTGTCGTTCGACATGGCGCTTCAATCGCCGCTATTGCTGGTCTTTTTCTCCACAGTCGGGCTCGGCGCTGATGTACGCACCCTGAGCCAGGGTGGGCGCAAACTACTGGTGTTGCTGGCGGTGGTGGTGGTCGCGCTGATACTTCAGAACGTTGTTGGCGTCGCCATTGCGCTCGGGCTCGATCTGAACCCGTTGATGGGGATCCTTGGCGGGTCGGCTACCCTGGCCGGCGGGCATGGCACGGGTGCCGCCTACGGGCGAGTTTTCGGCGAGGTGAATGGCTTGCAAGGCGCCGTTGAGGTCGCAATGGCTTGTGCCACCTTCGGCTTGATATTGGGTGGCGTGCTCGGCGGCCCAGTGGCGCAGTGGCTGATCCGACACTACCGATTGCAGCCGGTTGCGGAGACGCCAGCGCGGCTCGGTCCGGGCACCGTACCCAAGGACGAGCGTCGTGCGTTGAGTCCCGAATCCTTGATCGAGACGATCCTGATTCTGATGCTCTGCCTTGGGGTTGGCACGCTGCTGGCTGAGCACCTGGCCATTCCGGGCGTCACGCTTCCAACCTTTGTCTGGTGTCTGGTTGTCGGTATCATTCTGCGCAACGCCCTGAGTCTGAGCGGCTGGTACCGTATTGACGGTCCCACCATCGAGCTGATTGGCACCGTGAGTCTTTCTCTTTTCCTGGCTATGGCGCTCATGTCGCTGCGGCTTTGGGAACTGGTTAACCTCGCCCTACCAATCTTGGTCATCCTGGCTGCCCAGGCGGTTCTGGCGGTCTTGTTGGTGGTTTTCTTGACCTTTCAGGTGATGGGCCGGAACTACGATGCTGCCGTGATTGCGGCCGGTCAGTGTGGTTTCCAACTCGGCGCCACTCCAACCGCCATCGCCAATATGCAGGCCGTAACCAGCCGCCACGGCGTCTCGCCGATGGCATTTTTGCTGGTGCCGATCATCGGAGCCTTTTTGATCGACATCTGCAACGCGCTGGTTATCCAGGGTGTCCTGGCGCTGCCCTGGTTCGGTTTCTGACCGTGGGTTGGCCGTCTCGTATCGCCGCCATGCTCCTGGTCGCCCTGTCGATCATGCTCGTCGCCGGTTGCGCCGAGGGCCCGGACGAGGCCCGAGCGACTCAGGTCGTTCAACAGCGTCTGACTCAGGCCCTCGGGTCAGACGCCATCGAGCTCAGCAGTCTGCGACGCCTCGGCAGCGCCCCAACGGATGCCGGCGCGGATGGTCAGGCGCGGCGTATCGTCTACTACAATGCCGTGCTCACTTTTGCCCGCGATCTCGACTTCTCTTCCTGGGACACGCTCAATGTCGCTGCCTTTTCCAACCTGCTCGGCGCCACAGAACAAGGCGTCACCGGACTCGAGCAGGACGGCAACCGCGCGGGCGATCAGGTCTATGTCCACGGTAGTGTCACTTTCGAACGCGCCAAAGACGGTTGGTCACCGGTAAATTCGGTGTATGCGCAAGTCGGTCAACCGTCAGCGCAGATGGTCGGAGCGGCGGAGTCCCGCCGCATCATCGAGCGCATCAATGCGTTGCTGGCGGGTGACGGCGCGCACAGCCGGGAGCGCGAGCAAATCATCACCGAGGTGCTGGACGGTGCCTACGAGGACATCACGTTGCGCCTCGACCGACTGGAGCGCGCTTTGATCATCGCCGGCGGGCCTTCGGACGGTGAGTACGCGCGCGTCGCCGGGTTGCTGGCCGCGGCACTGAGCAGTGACGGTGCGCCGTCGAAGGCGGTCCGGAGCGGTGGCAGCAGTCAGAATCTTAAGTTGCTGCGTGCCGGCAAAGCGGACGTTGCGCTGGTGCAGAACAACGTTGCCGCGGAGGCGCTGCTTGGCACCGAAGCCTTTGCGGCGCTCGGCCCCGACTATGATCTTCAGGCGCTCGCCAGCCTGTTTCCGGAGCCGATCCACGTCATCGTCGCCGCCAACTCGGACATCGCCGGGGTAGCAGGCTTGGCTGGTAAACGGGTGGAGATCGGCAAGCCGGACTCCGGCAGTCGTCTGACCGCCATTTCCGTACTCGACGCCGCGGGAATCGAATTGGCCGAGCTCGGCGTCGTTCATGAGGCCGGCCTGAGCCGTGGGTTGGAGAGGCTTAACGCTGGCGAGGCCGACGCAGTCATTGCCACCATCGGGGCTCCGGCGCGTTCCATACAGCAGGCGACCGCCCGCGGCCGCGTCCGCTTGCTGCCGCTTGGTGCGAATGAGCGCGAATCGATGGTCCTTGAGAACAGTGCATATGTCCCGATCGTGCTGCCCCCGTCCACTTATCCGGGCCAAAATGAACCGGTGCCTACTGTGGCGGTCACGGCGCTGCTCGCCGCAGTGGCAGGCTTGCCCACAGGCGACGTCAATCGGATTCTGACGGCGCTTTTCGACCGCATCGACTTTGTTCGCGCCGGCAGCGCCGCTGGATCGCTGATCACGCCGGAGACCGCCGAAATTGGCCTGACGATCCCACTGCACCCAGCGGCTATTGCTTTTTACGAGCCGCGACCGGCGGAGTCCGACGCAAGCATCACGCCGGATGAAACCGCAAACAGATGATGCCGGTGGTGCTCCTTGCAGCCGCCAATAGCTCGGCCGCTATGATGGTGCCAGTGATATCGATGCCTCTGCTGACATCAGAGTCGTGACCCAGAACTCGAAGACATGAGCCCGACTCGAATCCGCACCAACCCCCCAACCGGCGGCTCGCTGGAATGTTCCCGATCGCAAGCGGCCTGACCGCGGAAATCTCGGTTAGTGGCGCACCAGGGCTTGCTGCAACTGCATGTTGACGATGTGCTCGTTGCGATCAAGTATCAAATACTTGGACAAATCCTGTCCCATGCGTACATCCTCCACCATCTTGTCCAGGTGAGGCTCGGCTTCCACACTGGTTGGCGGTTTGCCGTCGGCGCCGCTCAGTCCGGCGCACAGAATCATGTCCCAATCGCTCGAAAACTGGTCGGCTTCCGCGACAAGGGATTCGAAGCTTTCGATCTCCTCGGGTAGCTTGTCGACACAGACAACCGGCGAAATCGTGCCGCTGCGCTGCCCTTCGTGGCCGAGATCCTTTGAATCCGTCTTCGCCAATACCAAGAGTAGGCGCTGCGGCTCGTCTTGCTGATTGGCCATGGCAAGCAAATCATTGAAATTGTTTATCATTATGAATGCACCCTGATCGTATTCCAGGTTGGTGGTGATTCAGCATCGATCTCGCCGATGCCTCTAGAATGCGGGCTTACCCTTTCTGGTTTTGCCCGCGGGTTCTTGTGGTCATTGCAGGCACGGCCGCCTTCAGTTCCTTCCTCTCAGTTATTCTGCCCTCTCAGTCTATTC
>JBATTL010000442.1:0-2340 GCA_049670525.1 Thiohalocapsa sp.
AGTTCGTCGCAGAGTTTCTGCACGACCCGGTCGGTTGCGGCGTTTGCCGAGTGGTGCAACCGCACCGTCAAGATTCCCGCTTCCCGATCGGGCAGGAGATCCGCTTCGGTGGTGTAGAGGGCGGCGAGCAACCGACGTGCCTCGTCGGGCCGTTCGAGGTGCTCGCGCAGGCTGTTGGCCATCGCCGTTTCGGCACGGTAGGCGATCATCTTGATGGTATCGATGAGCTGTTTGCTCTGCGTGCTCAGCTGGAGAAAGCGTGCCTCCTCGGGAAGGTCATCGACGCTGATGTGATGCGCGGTCTGCGTGCGCTTGGCCTTGAGCGTATCGAGCTCGCCCTGCAGCGCTTCGATGTCCTCTTGGAGGGCCGCTTTGCGCCGCACGAATGGCTCGACATGCTCTGGCTCGATAGGCTCATCGAGGGTCATGGAGGCGAAATTCGCCAGGCGACGGCTGAGCTTGCCGGTGACGGAGCGGACTTGTCCGTCGAGGTGACGATAGTCGGGGTTGACGACCCGTAGAGGCTCGGAAATCACCTCGGTGCGATAGTCTGCCAAGCGGTCCAGGCTATAGTGTTCGCGGGCATATTTGAAGAAGTTTTCCTGCGACCAGCGCGCGAACATCGCCGCAGCCAAGGGCGCTGCCTCGGCGCGCTAGTCGGTGCACAGGATGGAGGTCTGATGGCCGCGCTCGGTGCGCTTTCGCAGCTCCCGGACCCACAAGCCGTTACTGAGGCGGGTGCCGCGCTCACCCAGTTGCATGGTGACAACCTCACCGCTGACGAGTCGGACCCGGCAAGGGGCGAATTCCTCTTCCGACCAATCCTCGCCGGGGTATTTGTGGTACGTCAGGCAGGCGATGCGCTGGTCTTTCATGCGTCGCAGAAAGGCCGGCGAATAGCCTTCGCGGTCGAACACCAGGGTAAGGCGATGAAGCAGTGGATCCGCATCGAGCTGCGCTTGCTGTGGTTGTGCGGGAACGCGCTCATCGAGCTGCGCCACGATCTGCTGCTCGATGACCTGGATCAGTCCCGGATCGACCACCTGGTTGACGACAAAGAACGGCTGACCATCCATGGCGCTGACCCAGTAGTCGGTGGTGGCTCGCAGGCACAAGCGTTGCCGTGCGACAGAGTGGCGCGGCAGTTTGGTCTGGCTGCCGTTGTAGACGCGGACATGGCCGTCGATGTAGAGCACGCCGGCCGCCTCGGGAGCGGCGGCCATCCAACGCTCACACAACGCCGCGCTCCATTGTGCAGGGCGATCCTCTTGGGCAAGCAGCTGGATCTTCGCGCGCAGGGTGCGCACCTCCGGGGCACGGTCCAAGCCGAGAAGATTGCCCCACTCGCCGGGCGCAGCGTAACGCAGCGATTCGATCGACTTCAGTCGTGCCAGCGCCATGAAGGCGAGCAGCATCAGCAGGCTGTCGAGGCCGTAGTAGCCCTTGGGCAATTCCAAGTGGCGCTCGACATCGGCCAGCAGGCCGACCGCCAGCAAGGCCGGCAGTGCGCACAGTACGCCACCATTGGGCACGTCCAGTGCCGACTGGAACGACGGCGCAACCGCATCGAGTTGGCCGACGCTGGCCGCCAGTCGGCCCTCAATATCCGCCGCACCCATGCCCATAGCGGCGGCACGGTCCGCGCTGCTGCGCTCGCTCTTGCTCGTCAGCTCGGTGGCAGGGTTTTTTTTACCGGCTTGTGCAAACGACCCGCGCGAACCGCCTTGGACAGGGTGTCGCGCTTCACGCCCAAGCGCTCGGCCACCTCCGGCGTCTCCAGTCCCGCGTCCAACAGCTGTTGCGCTTCGACCAGAACCGATGGAGTCAATACCGCCGGCCCGCGGCGCTTGCGCGCTGTGTAGAACCCTTTAGGTCCATCCTTCCGATAGCGCTTCACCGCGCGTTTGAGGCTGATCTTGCTCACTGCGAAGGCACGTGAGATATCCGCCTACTTGGCATTGCCATTGAGGCAGAACTGGGCGGTGATCATGCGGAAGGAGTCGACATCCGCCTCATCGTGAACGAACACCGGCATACTGCCATTGAAGTAGGTCACCCGACCGTCTTCCTTGCGGAACGCCAGCAGTGGGGTGATCTGTGTGACCCCTTCGGGGAAGAATGGGAACTGTGTCTGTGGCATCGGTTCTCGCGCAGATGTCGGCGCGACATCGACCAAGGCACCACGGCCCGCGCCGGAAACCGGTATCGTCCCAAAATCCGATCCTCCGTCAACGCCCGCATCCCGGAATCGCCGCACGCCGTGCGTTTCCTGCTGAATTGAATAGAATTCTCAGCCAGCCTCCAGCGACACATGCTTGGGTCGAGATCAGGAGTTCTGAC
>JBATTL010000443.1:0-1695 GCA_049670525.1 Thiohalocapsa sp.
CGCCGGCCCTCCTTGGAGGCGAACGCCAATCCTGCGTCAGCTTGTACGAAAGTTTCCGGCAATCGCCTTAGTCGATTTGAAAGGTGATAATCCCGGCACTGACAGTTGGCACCGAACTTGGAGGATAGCTCGTATAAGAGTTTGATTTCCCGCCACCGTTGGAGAGATCGCAGCATGTACGTTGCAGATTTGGCACGTTCTTTTCGTCATGGGTCCCGGGTTCGATACAGTTGCTCGCTGTCGTGGCGCCTGCTGCTGGGCATTGGTTTCTTGTTGTTCGTCGCCAGCGTCCAGGCGCAGGAGCAATCCGACGCGCGTTGGATGCAAATCAAGCACGAACTCTTTGGCGACCGAAGGGTCGAGGACGGGTCCGATACCATCGGTCTGGACACGCCTTACCGCGCCGAGGATGCGGCGGTCGTGCCGGTCGGCTTCGTTGCCAAATTCGACCAGACCCCGGAGCGTCATATCAAGGGGCTGTGGCTGGTGATCGATAACAACCCGTCACCGGTGGCGGCCGTGTTTGAATTCCCCGGCGATCGAGTTTGGGACATCATCTCCACCCGTATCCGCGTCAACGCCTACACCAACGTGCGCGCCCTGGCCGAACTCAACGATGGCTCGCTCCATATGACGTCGAATTTTGTCAAGGCGTCAGGCGGCTGTTCGGCGCCGGCCTTGAAGGATCCCTCCGCGGCCGCGGCCAATCTCGGCAGGATGAAGATGATCGTTCCGGAACGTCAGGCCGACAGCCCGCTGGTCGCAAAGCTGTTGATCAAGCATCCCAACAATTCCGGTCTGCAATTCGACCAGGTCAAGCGCAGCTACATCCCCGCGGACTACGTGCGCAACATCGAGGTCAGTTACGAGGGAGAGCTTCTGTTCAAGGTCACGACTGATATCTCGATCAGCGAAGATCCCGCGATCATTTTCGGTTTCATGCCGGATAGCGACGCCAGCGGTGCCTTCGACGTTCAGGTCGTGGACTCCGAAGGCCGACGATTCGACGAGCGCTTCGAACCGACCGCGATGAACTGATCGCCGAGCGAACGTCCCGTGGCGGTCCCGTTTACGCGCCGCCTGGTGACTATCGGTTGCGTTTGTGTACATGCTGCTATCGCAGCGCGAATCTGATCGGTACACGCATCGGCCAGCGGTTCCGTCCGATCGCCTGGGGTATCGGTTTGAAACGTCCGAGTCGCTTCAGGGTATTCAGCGCCGCGGCGTCGAGCCTTGTCGAGCCCGAACTCTGCGCGAGGCGAATATCGGTAATGGTCCCGCCACGCTCGACGACGAACGAAACGACCGCGGTACCAGCCTCGCCACGACGTCTTGCGTTTTGCGGGTAACGCCGTTTTCTGGCGATGGCCCGCTGCACCTCGCGCAAATAACGCGACTCAAGCGCCTTTTTTTTCGCCGAGACCTTCGGCTTCCCTGATGGCTTCGATGCGCGAGCGCCGCTGCCCGACGCTGCGCTCGGCAACTTGCGCGTCTTAGGCGCGTCTTGCGACGGCGCGGACTTGCGAGACGGCTTGGGTTCAGATTCGGGTTTGGGCGGCGCTGCAATGACCGGCTTAGGCGCCGGTTTGGGCCCCAATCTGGTTTGGGGGGCCGGCGCTAGCTGTAACTGGGGTTCGGGCGTCTGCGTCGGTTTCCGCTCCGGGATGGGATCAGGCTGGCGTTCCGATACAGGTG
>JBATTL010000444.1:0-4680 GCA_049670525.1 Thiohalocapsa sp.
GCACATTGTGTTGTTGTGCTTACTGGCTGTCGCGGCCGCCGTGACCGGCAACAGCTTGGGCTATTTACTTGGCAAGCGCGGCGGCCGACCGCTACTGCGAAAACTGAAGGTCAACCAAGCGCGGGAAGACAAGATCGCCGCGCTCTTCGAGCGCTACGGCGGGGGCTTCATCGTCATGGCGCGTTTTCTGGACGGCCCACGCCAGCTCAACGGCATCATTGCCGGCATCCTGGAGATGCGTTGGTGGGTCTTCACGGCCTTCAATGTGCTCGGGGCCGTCCTTTGGGTCGGATTGTGGGGATTGGGAACCTATTTCCTGTCCGAGCACCTGCGAGCGGTCGATGCCTTCATACGCCAGATCAACCCATGGGTCGGCGCCATCGTGGCGATCGGCGTTGTTGCATTCCTGATCTATCTGTTTCAAGGACGTCAGCATCAAACGGACTGAGGCGGTTCCGAAACCGCTAACAACGCCGGTGCGCCGATAAAGACTGCCATTCGCGAGAGCCGATTTTCGGTCAATCACAAGACGCACCTGCCGACACCACCCGACCAACAGGCGCCGGTGCCAACGGGGCAACACCGGTGCGATCCTGTAGTCGGCGTTCCCAGGATCGACTGGTTGGTCGGCCAGGATGGCCAACCAACCAGTGTCTCCTTAGAGCGCGGCACCCTCACGCATCAGATCCGCCAAGTCATCGTAGACCGACACCCAAGCACTGCGCACCGCGGGGGTGAAGCCATCACCGAGACTCTGTTCCAGGGTCCAGAAAAGGGCTTCTGCGAGCTTTTGGTAATCCTCATCCTGGACGCCATAACCGGAATGGCGCGCGCCCGTCATCTTGATCACGCGATCCAATGGCTCCAGGCCATCAAGGGCATGCACCGCCTTGCCGATCATGCGCATCAGCTTTTCGCCCTGCTCGTCTATCTCACCTTTGAACAATGGGCGTACCTCCGGATAGACATCAAAGAGCCGGCCGTAGAACGTTTCGCCGGCCTTGTCCCAGATTGCCATTACGTCCGCCCAGGATGCCCTGACCAAGGCGATTTCTTCGGGGTTCATCAGCTTCTCTCCAAATACGCGATGCGACGGCTGTGGGTCGGTCGGCATGGCAGCGCGCGCCAAGGCGACGAGGGTAATAGTGCAGGTTACCGAATGTTATTTCAGCGTTAGGAGCAGGACAACGATCGACATCAAAGGATCACTCCGGCGATAGTATCGGATCAACCGACGCTTCGATCTGGCCTCGTTGGTCGGTCGTCTTGCACACACTTGCGTTCGCACCAGCCCCTGCCCGGAGCGTTGGCTGCGGCTCGCAGAGGTCGCGGGCAGCTGAGGAATCGAGCTAATCACTTTGCCGGAAACTTTCGTACCAAATGACGCAGGATTGACGTTTGCATTCAAGGAGAGCGTCAAGACAAGTCAGCGGGTATGAAAGTTGACAGAAATCGCCCTAAGTGATCGCTACTTGTCCGATTGGATCTGACAACGAGAATGTACGCCGCAACACCATTCATATCACCGACGCCACGAAAGCGTGCGCCGTCCGCCAACCACCAGGTTCCGATTGCTTCGGCCCAGACCCAGACCGCGCTGCCGTTTCGGGATCATCTGAAGGGTACCTTGCATCGGGGCGAAGCGTCGCCCCGACGATCCGGTTGCAATGTAGCACGGAGGCGTGCGAACCGATTAGCTCGATTGCCGGTCGTATACGCGCCGGTCGTGGCCCTAGTCGTGGCTCTAGTCCTAGCCGGCTGCAGCACAATCAATGCCCCAGATCCCACAACGAGCATCGAGGAGGGGGCATCGAGGAGGGGCCAGCGCGGACCGATCTCGAAGTTCGGAGAAATTTCAGGACTGTCTGCGAAACGCCCGCGGGGACGCATTTGCGAAACGGACCTGCGATGCTTATCCGGATTCGCCTGCCAGATCGCGCTGAAGGGAAGCCACATGCTTGAGAATCACCGCTGCTTGCTGTTGCTGAGCGCCTAGACTCGCCCTGCCCGTTCGGACGCTCCAAAATAGAGGAACCGCGAAACCGCGCTTAACGGTTCCGTCTGATTTCTCGCCAGGACGGCCAATAAACCGGCTTCGCTTAGAAAATTACGTCGGTCCTCCAAAGATAGAAGGCGTCAGTTCGCCCCTCAGGCGCGACGGCAACACTGAACGAATATATCCCTCCGGGCAAGTTGCGATATCGAAGCAATGAGGTTTCAAAATTTCCGAAGCTGCTTCCTGCCCATTTCACCCAACCACTCGTCGCACTCACCCAGCCTCGATCCGCAGAAAGGAAATGAACATACTGATTCAGCTCAGGTGCGTATACCGCCACATACACGTCCACCGGGGCCTCGAACGACGGCAAACCCAGGGATAATTCAATTTGACCGTCGCTAGAAGAATCGACCGCTAACGGCTTGCAATCGATAAGGCTGTCCGCGATAAACGGCTCCAATTCTGCTTCGTAAAAGAACTCTTCCGGAAACAGAGGAAGCAGTGATGAATGCACCTGATGGTTCGTGGAACCTGCGTCAGCCGAGGAGTGGAATACCACCTCATTTGAATTCGAACTGTATCTATAGGGCGGCAAGTGGCTTCGAACGACGAAGTAATAGGTCATTCCGTCTCTAAGTCCTTGCAGAGAGCAAGACGTTTGACGAGTTCGACACACGGGCGCCCCGTAGTCATACCATCCACCGCTTGAGCGGTCATAGACATGGTATTCGAGCCCAGTGTATCCAGCCGGAGCATCCCACTCGAGCACAACGTCCAAGGCGAGCACCTCATGCGCCGCCAAACTGGCCCACAGGACCGGGACGCTAACCGTCATACGGTGTACTAGATCTTGCCAGCTCGCATGCGTCCGTGGACAACCGTGCATCACAAGAGGCAGGCACGATGAACCCGCACGCGGAGATAAATCAGATTGGTCAGCGGTTGTTCGGCGCAAGAATTTGGACATAGGACACTAAGGAGCCAGACAACAACTTCTTCCAGGTCAGTCGCACCGAGCCAGACGACAAGGTTCGCGGACAGAGTCGAGCTAATCATCGAGCGCCTCGCCGTCGGTCCACCTGCTGAAGGACGTGAGCGACTAACGTCATCAGTGGCGCGAACAATTTCAGGCAATTATAGCCGACATTGGTGCGCCCGAAGCTCGGGGGTCGCACGGCCTCTTTCCCTCTGCAGACCGGCGCATCGCAAGCAGAGCCGCGCACTTGTCGATGAACAGTGTATCTCTCGCGCGTCGGGCCGCGAGACGCCGCGACCGACCAACGATCTGGGCCATGTTGCTTCAGACCGGCACGTTTCCGGTGATCTTAGGCGATTGCCGGCACTTTCGTACCAGATGACGCAGGATTGACGTTCGTCTTCAAGGAGGGCTAGTTGTCGCCTTCATAAAGCAAACTATTGATGGGATAGTAGGTTGGCAGTGTGGTGGTATTGCTGTAGCCAGGGACCCCGATGTCAACCGTAACCTCCCAAAAAAATCTGGGGGTATGAACAGCGCGAAGTCGCTGGTCCGACACCTCAGTAGCTCCCCTTCCGAATCATAGCCGTTCCGGATGTAGAGAAACCCGCTCTGCCCCGGTCCGCACTGCCACTTGTGGCCAGCGCCGGCGAAGAAATCACAGCCCATGTCGTGCAGATTGATCGTGCACATGCCCGGGAGGTGGCCCTTTCGACGATGGAGATAATGCCGTCTTCTGCAGCCCAAAGACAGAGGTCCATCTCCGGAAGCCGTGACGCGGGCGTCCTTGTCCGCGCTGATCAATGACAGCGTCCGAAATCAATGTGTCAGCGGCACGCGCGAGCCTTCTCGCCATCCGCCGCGGCCCTTGACATGCCGGTCGCGCGTGGGTGTTACGGTTGTGAAGTGCGTTCATCGTGCATTGGGGCAATACGCCGCGACGAATCGCAGCAGGCTTTACGACGAGGCGCGACAACGAGGCACTGGCGAGCGAAGGGCGCGCTACGGATCGAAAAATCCGCGTGCTGCGGTATATAATCCGTTGGCGCGTTCAACGCCAATGTTTCCGCCATGAGCCTAGCCGAAGAAGACATTCAGTTCATCAAAGACCACCTGGGCGAGTGGCTTGCCGAGCAATCCCTGGGCAAGCTGCCAGCGGTCTATGAGATCGAGCTGCGCGAGCGCATGGTTCGGGTGGAGAAAGAGCTCAAGCACCAGCGCGAGTTGATTAAGACCATCCTGGTGGAGATGGACAAGCGCTTCGATGTTATCGACAAACGCTTTGAGGCGATGCAACAGCAGATGGACAAGCGTTTCGAGGACCTGGCGCGGCGCATCGACCGCTTCATGTTCTGGTCCTTCGGTCTCACCGTCAGCATAGGCGCGCTAATCGTCATGGCGCTAAAGCTCCGGCCCTAACGGCTTAGCAATTTCTCTTCCCCGAACTCTCAGTCAGAGCGGCCGGCTCGACTTCACGCCGCTGGAGACCGCCAGCGGTGGCCCTGCATCCGCGCCGTCGCCGCTTGCTCTTGTTTGATGCGATGCTGCAAGACCTGGGCCCGTGACCTGGTGAGCCCATGACCCGGAAACAGTGTCAGCGCTTCCAGGAGGCAAAAAGAGAGACCGTGACCCGAATGGCGCTAACTTAAGGGCATACCGCCATATAGAACAGCAAGTTAAGCGACCGCTCGCTACCGAAAGAGTC
>JBATTL010000445.1:0-1722 GCA_049670525.1 Thiohalocapsa sp.
CCTAGACAGAGCAGTTGACCGCTTCGTCATACATGTAAGCGTCTGAGGTTCCTGAAATTCAGCAGCAACTCAGGAGGCACCCATAGGGTGAACGGCGCTACGGCCGCCAGGGCACGCCCCGCGCGGCGCCCAGCTGCGTTACAACTCCTTGGAATAGAATGACTATTCCGCGTCGTTGTGCCTTGCTGGACACCACGCGGGACGCACCCTGACGACCGTCCAACTGCTCTTTCTAGGTTGATGTCTCCGCCGGTTTCCGCGCTCCCGAGATCGATGTACTGATACTCCGCGGTCAAAGACAAGCTTTCATCGATTCGGATAGGCGAGGCCTGCGCCCAGGGACCAGGCGACCTGGGTATCCGTTCCCGAAGAGTAGATACCCCATCCGGCGGAACGGCCCAGGCTGAACACATCCGCATCAGCCTCGTTCCAGGCTGCACCGATCCCACCCTTCAGGTACGGGCGCAGCTTGCTGCTCGTCAGAGCGAAATCATAGGCGAGGTTCGTCATGAGGGTCGTGCCCGTCACCGAACCGTCGGCGGAGGATGGAGCGCCAAAGGCTGCATGGGAGATCCCACCAGCATCGAACGAGCGGTAGCGCAATTCTCCTTCCAGTCGCAGTCCATTGCCGAAGCCATAACCGCCCGCCAAGCCCGGCGACACCGGCGTCGTCCAGATCGTAGTCCGGCCCCCGGCCGGGGTCGCCGCCACCATGAATCAGGCTCCCTTCGGGGATCGCGAGACCGAGGTTGAACGAGCTATACCAGCCGAACTCATCCGCACTTGCCGTCTGCGCGCCGGCAACAATTGCCAACACCAGGATCAATTGGCTCTTGTTCATCGACTACTCCGATTGGTTCAACAAGAGGGGTAGTGAGAGCAGATGCGCATCGGTCTTACGGCGAAGCTCCTGCTCATGCTCGGCGTCACCAGCCTCGTCTCGGTGCTGGCCATGGCCGTTCGCGGCCCGCTGGAGCTTCCAGCACGGATTTCTCGACTGCCTGGGTCAGCAGGAGCTAACGCGTATCGCCCCGCTGCGCGAGGTGCTGCTTCCCATCTATGCTCGCGTACCGGCTCCTGGGAATATTTCGAGCGCGATCCCGGTACGTGGCCGCGTTTCGTCGACGACGCCCTCCAGCCGCGGCGCGGCCCTCCCCCTGGGCCACATCCCAGGGCGCCGGCGGTACCCTCGGGTGAATTGGCCCCGGACTCCCATCGAGAAAGCGCCCAGGCATCGCACGGGGCAAGGCCGCCCCATCCCCCACCGGGTGCACGGCGTCCCCCTCCGTCTGCACCACCGGAGCTCTTGGGTCTGCGGGTCCACCTGCTCGACGGCCAGGGCCGCAAGGTGGCCAGTGTGCCGCCGACTGCTGGAGAGCCGTTCCGCCTCCCGATCGAGTCGGACGGGGCCGCGATCGGCTGGTTGCTGCTGTCGCCGCCGCAGTGGTTCGAGGGCGATCTCGCGCAGCGTTTCAACAGTCAGCACAATCGATCCTTGGTCTGGATCTCGCTCGGCGTGCTCGCCCTGGCGTTGCTACTCGGCTGGGTGATCGGCGAGGGACTGCTGCGGCGCATCCGGACCCTGGCAGGCGGCTCGCGCCAGCTGGCCGGTGGGGACTTCAGCACCCGAATCGTCGACCATGGCCAGGATGAGCTGAGCGCGCTGTCCGAGGACTTCAATCGCCTGGCCGCGGCCCTGGAGCGCAACGAAGAGCTCAGGCG
>JBATTL010000446.1:0-10044 GCA_049670525.1 Thiohalocapsa sp.
CTCGGTACCTGCGTTCGGCAGCAGCGCCGCCGGTGGCAGCAGCAAAGCGCTCAGCCAGCCGATGCCGAAGACGGATAGCAGGATTAATATTCTTGATAATTTCATTGGGATATGGGAATTAGCTGAGACGTAGCATCGATTCTAACAAAGAACCCCGGAAACGCTCGACGCGTTCCGTGCCGCTCCGGCGCCTCACCGCTTGCGGCGGTGTAGGTCACTGCGCGGGATGTTGAAGGGGTCGCGTCAGAACGCCCGCGACTCCGGCCAGCGCTGATAGCTGGGCTCGTCCAGATGGGCCTTGCCCGCAAGATTGTTGAGGACGAATGCCGTCTGCAGCCTCTTGCAGGAAATCACCGCACGGAACCTCGGCATTCACACCGAGATGTTGACCGACGGTATCATCGATCGCCACCAGACCGGGCACATCACCGGCGCCTGCAAACAACTAGAACCCCGGCAAGATTGTCTGTACGTTCGCTCTCGGGTCACGCTATCTCTATGACGCGATCGACCGCAACCCTGACATCCATTTCTACCCTGTCGACTACACAAACGTGCCGCACATAATCATGCAGAATGACCGGGTAGTCGCGATCAACAATACAACGCAGATCGACCTACAGGGCCAGGTGGTATCAGAATCCGATGGCCATCGGCACATCAGCGGTACCGGCGGTCAGCTGCAGTTTGTGCGCGGGGCTTAAGCATCGAAGGGTGGCGAGTCTCTTGTTTGCCCTGCTTCGACTTACTACAGGCGCGGTGTTCGGCGAAGTCGCATCGTGCTCAACCTCACCGGAGGAAACAGCGTGACGACACCGCAGTCGGACAGATGTATGTCGTCACCGAGTACGGCATGGTGAACTTGAAGGGTAAGTGCTTAGCCGAGCGAGCGAAGGCGCTGATTTCCAGCGCACATCCGGACTTGCGTGAGGAGCTTGAGCGCGACGCGTATTAGAAAAACTCAAACTGCGCGGTTTTTTCTGAACGGCGGTAACTTTCGGTGCAGAGTTTGGTCGTGCCTGTTGCGAAAGGCAAGACTCCCGGCGGCTCCAAGCTGCCGACGCCCGCCGAAGGTCCCTATTGGATTGCCCCGCATTGGCCGTCGATGCAGCTCGCATCCACGTGGCAACTGGCGCAGGCATCAGCAGACAGCGGACCGTCCTCCGCCGTGGTCTCTTCGCCGTCCTCCTTGAACACTTGGTAGACCCGTGTGCCACCCTCGTAGGTCGTTACCATCAGCAAACCGAGGTCGCTGAGGTGCAACGCGGCCTTGGCACCGTCCGGGAACTCTCCATTCCGGACTTGGTAGGAAGGCAGGGCAGATTCCGACGCGAGCCCGTTGACCTTGCCCGGACCCTCCGGCCGCACGTCCCAGTAGAGGGCGACCGTGCGCTGATAGACGTCGGGAAGCGAGGACACGTCGGCGTCGCAACCTGGAAGTGTGCCGATCTGAGCGAGCGGCGTGTCCGCGGCTTCCCAGTCGCTCCAGTTCTCTGGCAAGGTGCCGGCCGTTAGGACGGCAGCGAAACAGAGCATCGGGAGAGTCAAGGCAGTGGTGGCGAGTCGAGACATGGATCGATTCCTCCTATTGGCGGGAACCAGTGCGCAGGCGCGCTCGACCTGAACCGCGTTGTCGTGCCGCCCGGGTTCGCGCCGCTTCGCCGTTGGCTGGCTTGTTTGTTCACTTCGGACAGGCGGACGCTCACGACGCGCCGATGGACATTCAGTGTAGACGGCGTGGGGGGTATTGGAAGATCGGCAAGACCGAAACAAGAACAACGTCATCGCGTTTTACGACCTGATGTTCAACTCGGAAACGCGGGCGCACGAGATTACGATGTTCTGATTTTGTGCAGGGGGCCGCTGTGGTCCGGGCTCGCTGCCATGGTTGAGAATGGTGGAGCGCAGCCCGTGCGCGCCCGGGCAAGTCTCAGTTCGTCGCCGATGCGGCTTCCGTCTCTCGTTCGGTCGCCTGGGTGTCGCCCTTGGCAGCCGGTGCCAGCGGCGCAACCGCGTGCTCGAAGTCTTCTGCGCTCAGATACTGGATCACGACGCCACCGTCGTGGTCGCGAGCGATGTCCATGCCTTTATCAGGATACAGCCAGTGCACGACGCCGCTGTCTTCGGTGCGCTGTTCGGCGGCTGGGCCGAAGTTGCCCTCGATATCGCGGGGTTCGAGACTCTTCCAGGGTAGGTAGGTGAGGCTGCGAATGGGTACGTCGGGCAGCGTCTCGATGTCCTCCGGCGCCATTCTGACCTTGCGGCTGCCGCTGCCGGTCTTGCTGACGCGCAGGCCGTTGTCATACATGCCCGCGAGCCGCTCCTGGTCGATGTCGAGCGTCAGTATCCAGTCCGCGCGGATGTTGCTGAGCATGATGTTGTCGAAGTAGACCTCCACCGCATGGCTGCCGTTTGGATTCACGAACAGATTCACCTTGCCTTCTTCGCCAGCCAGCTCGCGCGCCTTGGCTAGGGTGCTGTCGCCGAGCGTCAGATCGAACACCCGCGTGCGCCCGTTCGTGTCTTTACTCAGGTCCCAGGGGTATAGCCGGAGACCCGCGCGTTCGTCCGGGATGATGGACAGCAACAGCCAAATGCCGATGAAGCCCATGAGCGCTGCGGCGAGAACGGTGAGGATGATCTTTCGGTCCATGATCGTTTTTGAGGCGAGCTGAAACTGAGGGTGCGGATGGCGAGCGGACTGGCTCCCGTTGTGGCTCCCGTTCTGGCTCCCGGCCTGACGCTCAATCCAGTATCAGGGCCGCGACCACGCGCCGTCCCTCGCTAACCAGGATATTGTAGGTACGACATGCGGCGCCGGTATCCATGATCTCGACACCGATCCCCCGCTCGAGTAGCGAGAAATAGAGCGCGGGGTCGGGGAACTGCTGGCACGCGCCGGTGCCGATAACCACGACCTGGGGTTGCGACGCCAGCAGGGCTTCAACATGGCCGGAGTCGAGGTCGGCGATCTGGCGCGGACCCCAATCCGGGACGACCGTCTCCGCGGTGACCACCAGGCCAGCCCTATAGTCGCGGCCGTTGATGCGAATGTGCTCTTGATCGTAGGCCTCGATCAGGTTGATACCGTCTTGGTCGAATTGGGCGAATTTCATGGCGGGACCTTAGCCGATGACTAACGGGCGGGCAACTCGCACCTGTTGGAGAGTGCCTACCCTCGCGGTGTCAGATGCTGCTTGTGGCTCAGAATGGCGAATCGCTGGCTCAGGCTCACTGTGCGTGTATCGCGTTCTCGAGCCGGTGGAATCTGTGTCCTTCGCTGCTGCCACTGTTGGGCGTTGAAAACCACCGCGACATGCGCAAATGTGCGAAGCAGTCTAGTTGGAATAGGCTTCCCGAGGTTGACAAAGGCCGCGCGCGGCGAGACGACATGCGACATGACACAACAAGCCACCAAGTTTTTGATTATGAAGGAGAAGCTTGTTATTGGGGGCGTGCTTAAGATCATCGAAACAGCCGGGGCTAGTGGTTACACGGCGCTCTGCGGGGGCGGCAAGGGCAGCCGCAACAAGCGTTCTTTCGGCCAGCCCGCGGTGTCGGATACCTCCACTAACGTAAGAATCGAGGTCATCACAACGAGTCGCGAAGTGGCTACACGGATGGCCGATGACGTGGCTCTCAAGTACTTCGAGAAGTACTGGGGAATCAGCTATGTCGACCAGGTCGATGTGCTCCACGCACACAAACTCTAGGGAAACGCACAAGCATTCAGCGCCTGTCTAATGCTGATTTGCCGATTTGGCCCCAATCAGCAGCTGAGTCAACAATAGGGTCACAGCGTGCCAGCCCTGGTCCGTCGCTGACGCGAATGAATGCATTCCGGTGTCCTACCCTACCCGCGCCAGCTCTGCCCACGACTCAGCGCTTCGGTCTCAACGGTCGAACATGGCGCGACCCGAGACTCCCCGCAGCAGTGTCTGTCTCAGAATACCGCCTGCGTTAGGCCGAGGAGTAACGGAAGACCAATCGCGATAGCCACGCGGGTCGCTACGCTGGTCGACGCGCCGATGTAGGTGGATGGATTGGCCGATGGAATTCCCGCCCGCAGTGTCGGCGGTCCGGAAATATCGGAACTGGACGCGGCCATGACTGCCAGCAGAACCACGCCACCGGGGCTGAATCCCGTGACCAGATGCGCGACCTATCCGAGTCCGAAGGCAATCAGACGGTGCGTCAGCGGCGCCACCGCTGCATTCACCGCATACCAGTGCGCGACCCTGCGAAGCTCGTGGAGCCGCGTATAGGCCGCCATCCCCATAATGAGCATGAGTACGGAGAGAAATCCGCGAAACAGCGGATCGTAAAATCGTTCATAGACCGATTCCGGCCGGGTGAATAGTCCCAACGCCATGCCCAGTAGCAGCGCCGAGAGCGCTGCACCCTGCAGGCTCTCAGAAACGATCGGCCAGATCTTTACCCTTTCGTTCGACTCGCCGCCGCTAGCGTCGAGCCACTCACTGCCCCGAACAGACCCGCCGTGGCGATCCCGTCTACGGTTCGGACACTGGGCAGCAGCGCGAGCGTCATTCGGCCGATCAGCACCATGCCGCAGCCGATCAGCACCGCGAACAACGCGGGGAGCAACATGTCCGCCAGCTCTGCCTCTCGGTTCTTCATCCCCCCCTTCAGCCCGATGCGCATCAGTAGCATGAAGACGAGGAATTTGTAGATCGCCTCGGGGATCTCCAGCCTGCTGCCCAGCGCTGCAAGCAGGATGCTCTCGATCAGAAAGGCGAGCGCAGGCGACTGAAATTGCGTGAGGAAACGTATAAAAACTCCAGCAGCGCGTCCATCGGTGAGCTCCTATATTGTCGAGTTAAGAGATACTGTTGTGCGAGGTGGCTCAGAATCCTCGGTCTGGCGTCCGTTGCCCTGATCTGCCCACCGGTCCGGAAAGTTCCAACCGCACGAAGCATCGATTCGTTTGTTCTCTGCGCCAGGTCGGGCGGTCGCGGCAGCAGCCAGATTGGAACGGCAGCAAACCAACGCCGACTCAAACCGGCCGCGTTGCGTGAGCGGGGATCATCGACAGGATCAAGCGATCCGCATCAGAGCGTCTGCCTCGATGCATCGAATTAATCGTTAGAAGTTAAATAATAATTCGATTTATACGAATATTTATCCGAGAAAAGCACGTTGGCCGAACAGAAGGATCAGCACGCTAGAGCAAGTGCTTGCGACCTCTTACCCTGCAACGCACGAGGCGCCCCGAGCATATCCTTTCGGCTCAAACTGGTGGCGGCGATATGCGCGCCAGATGCCGGCGGAGTCCACCGAGGGCAGAAACCGCGACGGACCCATCGGGAAAGACTCGCTGCTACGCAGACAGTCGCCGGTCGGAAGTAACGCTCGAGCTCCGGTCACACGGCGGCAGTGAATGGCTTCCAACAGGAGCCAAGTCCGCCGTTCTCGCAGAATGGACGGAGACGCGAAGTCGAATCTCGGCGCGTGCGCCGCCTGCAGTGTGATCGGGAAGTGCAGGTAGGTCGTGGAATACGGCGAAGTCGGCTTAGAGGTCGTCAGCGACGCGCAGAAAGCTGGCGAAGCGCGGTCGGCCGTACTTGGTGCGGCCGTGATACTTGAAGGTGATGAGACTACCGGGCGGCGGCGGTGCGACGCGCTCGGCGTCGCTGAAACCGGTGCCGACGCGAAAACGCGTCCCATCCGGTTCTTCGACCAACAGCGAGCCGAGCATATTCTGGTATTTGCCGCGGCCGGGCAGATGGGCGATGACGCGTGCGTCGGCTTCCAGATAGGGCTTGACCTTGAGCAGTACGGATGACCGCCCGGCCCGATAGCGAGCATCGCGGCGATGCAGCATCAGTCCCTCGCCGCCGGCCGCGACGATCTTATCCAGTAGCGCCATCAGTTCGTCGTGATTGTCGAGACTGGTCTGCTCGACGAGACCGAGGTGCGGATTCGACGAAGCGGCGACCAGTCGGTTCAGTTCCAAAAGACGCCGTTCGAATCCCGGGTCCCGGTTGGTCTCGTTGACGAACTCTGGATGGCCCATCGACTCTTCGGCGGGATCGGGAAGGTCGAACACCAGGTAGCGCACGCGTCGCCAGGCATCGAGTTCCGGCTCGATTCGCCGCACTGTGCCGGACAGCACCGTGAAAGTCCCGCGTCCCATCCACAATTCGCCGTCGAGTGGGGTGTTCGGGAAACCGGCCGTAAACCGGTGGGGTGCATTGATCACGAGGCCGCCGCGAGTGATCAGCCGCCACCCGTCCCAGTAAGCGCGAACCCCGTCGAGTTTCTCGCTGACCAGAAACTCCGCGACGGCGTCGCCGGGCTCGTAGACTGTGGCCAGCTGCAACGACGGTTGTGCGACGCGCCATGGGGATATCTGGCCCTCGCAGTCGCTGTTTCCCTCTGCAGCGTCGGCGTCGCAGTCGGGGCTGTCGATGGGCGCTGCGGCATGGCCCCGCAGCGCGCCCAAAAGAAGCAACGATAGCCCGAACCGCCGCCCATACAATCGGGTCATGACGCACGTTCCGTGTTTGATTGGTAGGGCGGCAACTCTACCGGACAGCGTCGCGAATGCAAGCGCGACAGTTGTCACCGCCGTCATGATCTGCCCCGGCCTGGGCGTCCGCCGCGCTGGGCCGCGCGCTTGGTGGCACTCGAACGATTACCTGGGCTGGCTGTTCGTGAAAGGTCCGCAGTCGCGTTGGCCGCTCGCGCCCTGCGCCCCTCCGGCCGATCACCGGCCCCTTTGGGCTGGAAGTTTGGCACCAGATGGCGCTTGCCGTTGCCGATCAGACCGGCGCGCCCCATGGCCTTGAGGGCTTCCCGGAGCATCGGCCAGTTGTTGGGGTCGTGCCAGCGCAGGAATGCCTTGTGCAGCCGGCGCTGGCGCATATTGCGTACGACGTTGACCGGTTCCGGTTGACGGTCGACGCGTTTCAATGGGTTCAGGCCCGTATGGTACATCGTCGAGGCTGTCGCCAGCGGGGTTGGCAGGAAGGCCTGCACCTTGTCCGGCCGGAAGTCGTTTCGCTTGAGCCAGAGGGCCAGATTAAGCATGTCCTCATCGCGGGTGCCGGGATGGGCGGCGATGAAGTAGGGGATCAGGTATTGCTCCTTGCCTGCCTCCTGGCTGTAGCGGTCGAAAAACTGCTTGAAGCGGTCGTAGCTGCCGATGCCAGGCTTCATCATCTTCGACAGGGGACCCTGTTCGGTGTGCTCCGGGGCGATCTTCAAATAGCCGCCGACGTGGTGCGTGACCAGCTCGCGCACATAGGCAGGCGAGCGCACGGCCAGGTCATAGCGCAGGCCGGACGCGATCAGCACGCGCTTGATGCCGGGCAACGCGCGGGCCTTGCGGTAAAGCTGGATCAGCGGCTCGTGGTCGGTATTCAGATTGCCGCACACCTCCGGTTAGACACAGGACGGGCGCCGGCACGCGGATTCGATCTTTGGGTCTTTGCATGCCATCCGCCACATGTTGGCGGTCGGGCCGCCGAGGTCGGAGATGGTGCCGGCGAAGCCGGGCGTGCGGTCGCGGAGCTCTGCGATCTCGTTGAGTATGGATTGTTCGGAACGGCTCTGGATGATGCGTCCTTCATGCTCGGTAATGGAACAGAAAGTACAGCCGCCGAAGCAGCCGCGCATGATGCTGATTGAGAAGCGGATCATCTCCCAGGCCGGGATGCGCGCGTCGCCGTAGGCGGTGTGCGGGCGGCGGCTGTAGGGCAGTTCATAGGTACGATCGAACTCGACGGCAGTGAGCGGGATGGGCGGCGGGTTAAGCCACAGGTCACGGTCGCCGTGGCGTTGCACCAGCGCGCGGGCGTTGCCGGGGTTGGTCTCCTGATGGAACACCCGCGACGTGTGGGCATAGAGCACCGGGTCGGCGCGGACCTGGTCGAAGGATGGCAGCCGAACGTAGGTTCGATCGCGGTCCAGTCCTGTTGGTCTCCGCAACGGGTGGCGATGAAACAGGATTGGCTGCGGTGTCGCCGCGGTATCCGCCGTGCTGCCTTTGCAGCGGGCGGTCGACCTTGCCGATGCGCCGTTGTCGCATGCTGATCGATCTGGCTGCGACTGATAGGGATCGATCGGCGGCTCAATGCGACCGGGCGAATCCAGATCGGTGGAGTCGATGCCGGTCCAGTCCGCCGGCAGTTTGCGGCGCATGAAACCGGTGCCGCGGATGTCCCGAATGTTGTCGATCGGCTCTTTGCGCGCCAGCCGGTGCGCCAATTCAACGACCGCGCGCTCGGCATTGCCATAGACCAGCAGGTCGGCCTTGGAATCCATGAGCACCGAGCGGCGTACCTTGTCGGCCCAATAGTCGTAGTGGGCGATCCGCCGCAAACTGGCCTCGATACCACCGACGACCACCGGCACATCCTTGAACGCCTCACGTGCGCGCTGGGCATAGACGACGACCGAGTGGTCCGGCCGTAGCCCGCCCCGACCGTCGGGAGAGTAGGCGTCGTCGGAGCGCATGCGTCGGTCCGACGTGTAGCGGTTCACCATCGAGTCCATGTTGCCGGCGGTGATGCCGAAGAAGAGATTCGGTCGGCCCAGCACGCGGAACGGCTCCGCCGAGGTCCAGCCCGGTTGCGCGATGATACCGACGCGAAAGCCCTGTGCCTCCAGCAAGCGCCCGACGATCGCCATGCCAAAGGACGGATGATCGACATAGGCATCGCCGGTGACGATGATGATGTCGCAGCTGTCCCAGCCCAGCAGATCCATCTCCGCGCGGGTCATGGGCAGTTCCGGGGCCGTCCCGAGCTTTTGCGCCCAGTGCTTGCGATAAGAGTAAATGTCGGGGGCGCTGTGCATGGGCAAAGGCAATTGGATCGGTAGCAGGCGGCTTCAGAGTTTAGTGGATCGGTGTGCCCAGTGATCAACGCGGACTGACCAAGCCACCAATGCGGCGCCTTTGCGCCGCGCATCTGAATTTAGTCCGGACATGAGACCGGCAAGCCGCCGGCATGTCACGTCAGCCTCCGGTTCTGAGCCCGAGCGTGTGTACTTGCCGGATTCGTCGGCCCCGTGACTGCCTCGCGGCGTGCGGCCTCGACATGATTTCTTGTCAAGAAACATGCCGTAATCTTCTGTTAAGAAAAATACAGTCGTGACGAAAGTCGCCAGCCAGATCAGCCACAAATATGCCCAACTCCATGTACGCACCTTGCAATCGGACCTCGAACAAGACCATGGTCGCAAGGTGGCCGCCTCGTCTATTCAGAACGTTGCCGAATGGGTGGGCACCCTCGCCGCAGCCAAAGAAGAGGACTGGGAGTATGTGCTGCCGAGGCTCGCCGGCGGTGTCGACACCGTCGTCGCCAGCCTCGACGGGGCGGGTGGGAAATACATCGGTCGGTTCATCAGTCACTCCCTGCCCGTTTCCGGGTCTCGCGAAACAGTGGTCTGGATCTCGTCTCAGTTTGGCGCCTATGGGGTCGGGATGCCGATCATCTCGCGCGGGCGAAACGTTGCAGCGTGAGCCCGTCCATGTCCAATTTCGGCTGCCGGCCGCTGATCAGATCGGCCAGCAGCCGCCCGGAACCGCAGGACATGGTCCAGCCAAGCGTTCCGTGACCGGTGTTCAGGAACAGATTGGGGTAGGGCGTCGGACCCAACACCGGCGTGCCATCGGGTGTCATGGGTCGCAGACCGGTCCAAAATTGAGCGTGATTCAGGTCGCCGCCGTCCGGAAACAGGTCCGAGACCACGTGGGTCAGCGTGCCGCGGCCTCGCCGAGGCAGGCTGAGGTCGTAGCCGGTGAGCTCCGCGGTGCCCGCGACGCGGATGCGATCGCCGAGCCGCGTGACCGCGACCTTGTATGTCTCGTCCATGATGGTGGAGTGCGGCGCCGCGTCCGCGTCGACGATGGGCAGCGTCAGCGAATAGCCCTTAACCGGATACAGAGGAAGATCGATGCCGAGCGGCCGCAGCAGCGCCGGCGAATGGCTGCCCAGCGCGAGCACGAAGGCGTCGCCGGTGATGCGGCCCTGAGCGGTGTCGACGTCGGCGATGCACCCGTGTCGCACGCCGAGACCG